>SLMC01000208.1 GCA_007133745.1 Kiritimatiellia bacterium | reverse complement strand
TCTTTCTCCTTTTATTACGGTTGCCCTACAACACTGTTACACCATACCGACTTGTCCATTGAAAAAATCGTCACATGACCATGCCGCCACTGACCGTGACAACTTGGCCTGTAATGTACGACGAGGCCTCCGAGGCCAGAAAAACCACGACTTTCGCGACATCGTCCGGCAATCCGAACCGTTTCAGCGGAATGGCCGCCAGCATTTGTTCGCGTACATCCGCCGGCAGGGCCTCCGTCATTTTCGACTCGATGAAGCCGGGCGCGACGGCATTGACGCGCACGTGGCGCGAGGCCAGTTCCTTGGCGGCCGACTTGGTCAACGCGATCACGCCGGCTTTCGAGGCCGCGTAATTGCACTGGCCCGCGTTGCCGATCAGCCCGATCACGGACGCGATGTTCACGATGGCGCCGCCACGCTGCTTCATCATGGGCTTGGCCACCGCCTTGGTCATCAGAAACGCGCCCTTCAGATTGACGGAAAGCACGGCGTCCCAGTCGGCTTCGGTCATCCTGACCAGCAGCGTGTCTTTCGTAATGCCCGCATTGTTGACAAGAATATCGACCCGACCCATCGTTTCCAGAACGCGATCCACCGCGCGCCCGACCGCCTCGGCATCGGACACGTCCACCGCCAGCGTCGCCGTTTTGCGACCCAGCGCCGACACGGACGCATTCACGTCCGCAAGCCATTCCTCTTGCAGGTCGCACAAGGCCAAATCCGCACCGTCCCTCGCCAGCGCTTCGGCAATGGCCCTGCCAATGCCGCGCGCCGCTCCGGTGACGACCGCCACCTTTCCATCCAACGTCCCCATTACGCCTCCTTTTGCGTTTCACATGCGTTTTGAGCCTTTTCCAACGAGGAAAGATCCTGTATATGGCAAACATTCGCGTCGCTGTCAACCCGTTTCAACAATCCCGAAAGAACGCGGCCGGGCCCGAACTCGATCCAGGCGTCCGGCCCCAGTTCACGGAGGCGCTCCATGCACGAAACCCACTGCACGGACTGCGTGACCTGAGCGACCATGTTCCGGCGCACGTCGTCCGGATCGCCATGCGCCCGACCCGTCGCGTTGGCCATCACGGGAATCCGCAGGGGACTCAAAGCCACCCCTTCGAGAAAATCTTCCAGACGCTTGGCGGCCGAGCGCATCAGCGGCGAATGAAAGCCGCCCGCCACGTTCAGCACGAGGGTTCGCTTGGCGCCCTTCTCCTTGGCCAGACGTTCGGCGGCCTCCACGGACGGACGCGCTCCGGAAACCACTGTTTGTTCTGGCGAATTGAGATTGGCAACGACCGCGCCTGTTTCCCGGCAGATCGCCTGCAGCGTTTCCAAGTTCAGTCCGATCACACTGGCCATGGCGCCGTCCGTCTCCTCGCAGGCCTCCTGCATGAAGCGTCCGCGCGCCTCCAGCACGCGCAAGGTATCCTCGAAAGACAAGGCGCCGGCCACGTGCAGCGCCGTCCATTCGCCCAAACTCAGGCCGCCCGCTCCAACGGGATCGACCGGCGACGCCGTGGCGCGCCAGGCAGCCAGACAAGCCATGCTCGTCGTGAAAATCGCCGGCTGGCAATGATTAGACATCGTGAGCTGTTCCGGAGGGCCTTCGAAACACAGCGTCGAGAGCGGATACCCCAGCGTATCGTCAGCGCGATCGTACAGATCCCGGCACTCCGGAAAGCGCCCGGCCAAATCCTTGCCCATTCCGACAAACTGCGCGCCTTGTCCCGCAAAAAGCCATGCCGTCTTCGTCATCGTCAATACCCCCATTCCAGCAGCGACGCGCCCCAGGTGAATCCGGCGCCGAATACGACGGTCAAGACCACGTCCCCTTTTTTGACAACCCCGGTCCGCGCCGCCTCGTCGAGAGCCACGGGCACGGACGCGCCCGACATATTGCCAACCCGTTCCAGATTGACGTAGAACTTGCCTTTCAAACCTTCAAGCCTGTTTTCAATTGCCTGAATGATGCGCATATTGGCCTGATGCGGCACGACGACCGCAACCTCTTCCATGGACATGCCAGCCATGTCGAGAACTTTTTGCGCGGCATCGGACATGCAGCGCACGGCATGTTTGAACACCTCGTTGCCCGCCATCTTGATGCACACGTCCTTGTTGAGGATGTGTTCGGCAGTCAGCCGATGCCGACTGCCCATGCCAGGCACCGTCAGCAAGTGCGCAAGACTGCCGTCGGACCCCATCACATTGGCGATCATGCCGCGCCCCATTGTTTCCTTGCCCGACTGAACCACCGCCGCGCCCGCCCCGTCTCCGAACAGCACGCAGGTGCGCCGATCGTCCCAATCGACAAAGGGGCTCAGTTTTTCGGCGCCAATGACCAGCGCGGTCTTGTAGGCGCCGCTCGCGATCATGCAGCGCGCGGTTTCAAGAGCGTACAGAAACACGGAACAGGCGGCAGCCATGTCGAAACAAACGGCCCGCTTCGCGCCGATCATGTCCTGAATCAGGCACGAGCCGCTGGGCAGATAGATGTCAGGCGTAAACGAGCCCAGAACAATCAAGTCGACCTCCTCGGGCGCTACACCGGCCTGTGCCAGAGCCTGCCGCCCCGCAGCCGCCCCCATCGCGCACACGCCTTCGCCTTCTTCGGCGATGTGCCGCTCGCGGATGCCGGTGCGCGATAAAATCCACTCGTCCGAGGTATCCACCATTTTTTCCAGATCGGCATTGGTCATCACCCGTTTCGGCAAATACGAGCCTGTCCCCGTAATCGCTATGCCCGGCCTGTTCGCGCTCATCCTTCACCGCCCATTTTGTTGATCTCCTCGACAATCGTCTCGTTCAAATGATGATGCACCGAATCGCCGGCCACGCGCAGCGCATGATAAATCGCCTTGGCCGACGACGAGCCATGCGTAATGATGCAAACCCCGTTCACGCCCAGTAACGGGGCGCCGCCGTACATTTCCGGATCAAGCCGCCGTTTCATCGCCTTCAGAGCTCCGGCCAAAAACAGTACGCCCGCCAACCGTAAAGGGTTTTTCACAAACTCCTGTTTAGTCCATCGCGCCACGGCCAACGCAGTGCTTTCGCTGGTCTTCAGCACGATATTGCCGACAAACCCGTCGCACACCACCACGTCTGTTTCGCCCCGGAACAGATCGTGCCCCTCCACGTTGCCCCGAAAATTCAAAGAGGAGTCCGTCAGCAACCCGTAGGTTTCCTTAGTGATCTCGTTTCCCTTGATTTCCTCGCCGCCTATGCTGAGCAATCCCACCGCCGGACGCGGCTGACGCAGAATCATGCGCGAGTACACGCTGCCCATGTAGGCGAATTCGCCCAGCATGCCCGGACTGCAATCCGTATTGGCGCCGGCGTCAATAAGGATGAAAGGCCGATCGGTCGTGGGCAATACGGCCGCTATGGCCGGGCGCTCGACCCCGTCCAGCGTGCGCAGCTTCAGCGTCGCGGCCACGACCACCGCGCCGGTATTCCCGGCCGACACCACGGCCGAGGCGTCGCCGGTCTTGACCAAGTCGATGGCCCGTCCGATAGACGAGTCGCGCTTGCGCCGAACCGCCAGAGCAGGCGTCTCGTTCATACCCACCACTTCGGACGCATGAAAAATTTCGATCTTGTCCTTGCGGCCCGGACACAGATCCAAATCCTTGCGAATGGCGTCCTGATCCCCGACCAGAATCACCCGGGATATGCCGGAAAGTCCTTGGGCGCCTTCCACGGCGCCTTTGACAATCTCGCGCGGAGCGTTATCCCCGCCCATGGCATCTACAGCAATGCGCATCCCGCGTATCTCCTCGTCAACGCAAATCAGGCTTCGACGGACACGACTTGCCTGCTCCTATAGTAGCCGCAAGCCGGACACACCCGATGCGATTGTCTCGACCCGCCGCACTGCGGACACGGGCTTGTTGCCGCATAGGTCTTGCGGTGCGAACGTTGCCGGGACCGTACACGGCTTTTCGACATTTTCCTTTTCGGTACTGCCATAATGTCTCCTTCAACCTTTACGCGTTCTGATTTCGATGTTCGATGTTGAATGTTCGATGTTCAAAAAGTAAACACTCTATTGTTCAACAAGCCGTATTCAAACCTGCCCCGGGTCGTCCCCTCGTCGCCCGGCCCCTAGCCCGTCCAATGCGGACCAGCGATCGTCGGCGGGCTGCCGGCAACCGCACGGGGTTTCGGCCCGATTGGCCCCGCACTGCGGACACAGGCCGGGACACGCCTCGCGGCAAACCGGGTATGCGGGAAAACGAAGCAAGATAGACTCGCGAAGGTCCGCCGTCAAGTCCACAAATTCATCGTTTTCAGGAGCCTCCAACAGCATGCAGAATTCCGGATCGGTCACGGTTAAAGAAAAAAACCTGTCGCATCGCGAACACCGGAACCGGGCGCTCATCCGCACATCGCCTTCGACCACGATTTGACCCGCCGCCTCGTAAGCGGACAGGCGATAGACGATAGGCCCCAAATCCCGAACATGCCGATCTTCACCCCGATCGCCCAAGCCGAGAATGGCGGAAGACGTCTCGCCCGAAAAAGAACGCTTCTTGAATCCGATATCGCGCGTCGGTATTCGCATGCCGTTGTTCACCTTTCGCAACGTTTCGCCGCCATTTTTTTGCGAACGGCTCGATACACCGGTTCCGGCACGAACTGCCGCGTGTCTCCCCCGAGTTCGGCCAATTGGCGCACGATGCTGGAGCTGACAAAACTGTGGATTTCCTTCGGCATCATGAACAAGGTTTCTATCTCGGGCGCCAGTTTCCGGTTCGTCAAAGCCATCGGCAACTCGTATTCGAAATCCGAATAGGCCCGCAGTCCCCGAATCAGAATTCGCGCCCTGCGCCGGCGCGCGTAATCGACCAGCAGACAGTCGAACGAATCCACCTCCACATTGGGAAACTTTCTGACAACGCTCTCTGCCGTCGCCACGCGCTCAGCCAAATCGAATAGCGGATTCTTATGCGTCGCCTGCGCCACGGCCAGAATCAGCCGATCGAACAGTTCCGCGCCCCGCTCCACCAGATCCAAGTGGCCCAGTGTCAGCGGATCGAAGGTACCCGCGTAGATCGCCAGTGTTTTCATGGTATCATCCTTTCGCAGTAAAAACGCAGACGCGCCTGACCGTACCGCCGTTCGTCCGTCAGCCGCCAGCCGGGCGGCGTGTCGCTTGCGCCACGCTCCATGGATTCCATAACCCACACCCCGTCGGGCGCCAGAAGGCCCGCGCCGAGCAACGCGGCGGCCAAACGGCCCTCCCATTCCGGCTGCCCATAGGGTGGATCGGCAAAGATAATGTCAAATGCTCCAGCCGCAAGCTTATTTTCACTGTTTTTCATGAAACGCCGGACATCGGCGGGAACGATGTCGCTTGTCGAGGCGCCGCACAGCGCGTGCACATTCGCGCGCAGACAGGCCAGAGCACGCTTGTCGGACTCGACCCAAATCACGTCGGCTGCGCCTCGGCTCCAGGCCTCGATGCCCACCGCGCCCGATCCGGCGAACAAATCGAGAAAACGCGCATCGACAACCCGCGCCCCCAGAATATTGAACAGCGCCTCGCGCACGCGGTCCTGCGTCGGCCGCGCCTCCGTGCGCGGCGCCCGCAAACGACGCCCGCCCAAACTTCCTCCGGTAACTCTCATGCGCGTACACTACCGGCCCTCGCGCGAAACATCAAGACGGAAGTGATGTCGAAAATCATCACAAGGCGGGCTACGCCCGCAACCCAGAGGTCAGATGTCAGAAGTCAGAAGTCGGAAATTAAGAAACTGACCTCCGACCTCTGATCTCTGACCTCCTGGCCTGATCCATCAATACGGGCAGGTTGATTTTTCTTGTTTTTTTCGGCAGAACGGCGTGTTTAAGGCATTAATGCCGGCCATTCGCATTTTGGATTGGCTGCAGGTTACCGTCAGCCTTGAGCCGCTTCGGGATGGCCGCAAAGCGAAGCGGCGCGGCTATCCCGAAGTCGGAGGCTTTGTTCGGAATCTTTCTTTTCTTCCAGGCTGAAAGCCTGACGCAACAGAGCCTGGGGCAGCGCCCCAGGACTTCGCGCATCCTAACCCCACCTCCCCGCGCCCGGCCCGCCGCTGCGCGGCG
>SLMC01000179.1 GCA_007133745.1 Kiritimatiellia bacterium | reverse complement strand
GATGCCATGAGTACAGGGTGGCGCAAGCGGCGAAGATTTCCGGGAACAGGGCTCTGTGCAAAAGCTTGCATGGCCATCCATATACAGCTACTTTGAAAGCTGGAACGTTGCAGAAGCTTTTTCGGGAGACAATGCCTAATGCGTTTCGCTTTGGTTTCCGACATTCACGCCAACTGGCAGGCCTGGAACGCGACCTTGCTGGACATTCGCAGCTTGGGCGCGGACGCCATTCTGTGCCTGGGCGATATCGTCGGCTACGGCCCGCAGCCGGCCGAAGTCCTGGAATCCGTGCACGCCAACGCGGACTATATCGTGCTGGGCAATCACGATGCCGTTATCGCCGGCAAACTCGACCCCGATCTGTTCAACGATACGGCCCGTTCCGTGATCGAATGGACGCAGGGCCGACTGGGCGACAACGCCATGAAGTTTCTGCGTCAGTTGCCGCTGTCGATCGACGCGGGCGACTTCCGCTGCACGCACGGCGACTTTTCCAAGCCGGCCGCCTTCAACTACATCCTCGAACCGCTCGACGCGCTGGCATCCTGGCAGACGGTGCCGCACCCGCTGCTCTTCTGCGGTCACACGCACGAGCCGGGCATCTTCATCCTGGATGCCGACCGCGCCATGCGCCGCGAGCCGCCCTCCGATTTCGCTCTGCTTCCCGAGCGGCGCTACCTGGTCAACATCGGATCCGTCGGTCAGCCGCGCGACGCCGAGGCGCGCGCATGCTACGCCCTGTACGATACCGACACCTGCGCGATCGAATGGCGTCGCATCCCGTTCGATCTCGACGCCTACCGCGCCGCGATTCAAGAGGCGGGCATTGCCGAGGCGGCCAGTCCGTTTCTCGCGTACGATCCGCGGGTCGGCAAAGCGCCGGTCCGCGAGCACATGAACTTCTCGCCTGCCACCTCGCCGCAGCAAAGCGTGCAGAACACGGTGGAAGTTCAGGAGGTCCGGGCCTTGCGCCGTCAGGCGAAACGCTGGAAACGGCTCACGGCGGCGGCGCTGTGCGTTACGCTGATCGGCGGCGGCGCAGGAGGCGGCGCATGGTGGCGCCATGCCCGGCGCGCGCTCGATGTTGTCGCCCCGCCCCCGTCCGGATGGGCCGAACATGTCTCAGCCGCAACGACCGATGCCAGCCTGTTGCCGTCTCTAACGGCAAGCTCGAATCTCGATCCGATTCCCGGCTGGCACGTGCGGCTGGGCGACAAGCGCGCCCAAACTTTTTTTGCCGAATCCGTGCCGGACGAGGATGAAAACGGCGGGCTCCGCCTGATTCTGGAATCGGACACTTTGCGCGACGACATCACCCTGTCCAGTCCGCCCATCCCCGTGCGGCCCGGCATGCGACTGCAAGTTTCCGGGGGGTTCCTCATGGCGCCGGACTTCGACGGCAACATCGGGATGGTCGTGTCGCTGGAACGCGAGAACGACGATGCGTGGCAATGGGTCGACCCGTTTCTGACCGCGCCCCCGACCTTGCGGCGACGACACAACTGGATGGTCGCCCAACGCACGTTCGATGTTCCCGCCCATACGCGTGCCGTCCAAATTCATGTTCGCGGAACCTTTACCGGCCGCGTCGCCTGCCGCGATCTGGAGTTGCGCCCGAGATAGCGGCGGCAGTGAAACGGATCGCCGACCCTAAAAGAGCCGTGGCCATTGATCAGTGATCAGCCATCAGTTCTGATCCCGCCTGCCTTGCGCCGGTGGTGAAGGAAGTTGAGAGAGGAGGACTCAGCGCCTCCCCCCTCAACGTTTGCCTCCACCGGCGCAAGGCCGGCGGGCGGCCCGGTGCGATGTGCGCCTCCCCCCTCAACGTTTGCCTCCACCGGCGCAAGGCCGGCGGGCGGCCCGGTGCGATGTGCGCCTCCCCCCCCTCAACGTTTGCCTCCACCGGCGCAAGGCCGGCGGGCGGCCCGGTGCGATGTACGAAATGTGCCATTTCATTTTCCGACGAGATCAGGTTTTATGCAGTTCAATCAAACATCAGACTTCGCGCGACCAGGGCGGAATGTCGGCGCGGGCCGGACTGAACACGTCAATGGCTTCGGTCTCTCCGACCGCCTCGAAGGCATGCTCCACATTGGGCGGAATGTAATAGGCGTCTCCGGCTTTCAGGCGCGCTTTTTCGTCGCCGATCACCGTATCGAAGGCGCCGCGAACAATGTAGCCGAACTGGACGGCCGGATGGCTGTGCGCCGGCAAGGCCGTCTTGTCCTTGAAGACCCAGTGCATGGCGTTCATGGCCTCGCCGCTGCCCAAATACGTGCCGACCAGGCCTTCAACAATGGGTCGGCTTTCCAGTGTCTCGCGTTGACAGAACATGATGATCCTCCCTGTTGCCGCATGTTTTTCGTACCCTTTAACGCCGCCCGCTTCGCTCCCCAATGCCAACAGAATATCCGAACAGCTTAAGCTTTGCGGTAAGCAACGCGTCCAATCGAGGAAGGTCGGCCGGATAGACCGAGATCAGGCGCTTGCCAATCTGACGTTGGCGAGCATAGCGAGTCAATGAACGTCTTAACACCCCCATCATCACAGTGTCTCGGTTACTGTCATTGCTTTACTGTGATTACGCGAAAAAGGGGAAACAATCAGGCCGATGGACCCTTGTAGCGCACGGCCAGCATAGTAATGTCGTCGGACTGTTCCGCGCCTTTGGCGAACGCGACGACGGCCGACTGCACGGCCTGAACGAGTCCGGACATTTCCGCGGCCCGGTTGTCGGCGACGACCTGTTTAAGCCGGGCTTCCGTGAACTGGTTCGAGTCCGGATCCATCGCCTCGGTGATGCCGTCGGTATAGAGGACCACCATGTCGCCAGCGGCCAGAGCCAGGGGATCGGGCTTGTACTCGATGTCCGGCATGACCCCGAGCACCAAATTTCTGTTGACGGTCATCGTTTCGACGTCCGCCTCGGCCTGGCCGCTAGCCCGGCAGAGCAACGGCGGATTATGCCCGGCATTGGCGCACTGCAGCTCGCCGGTCGCCGTGTCGAGGATCGCGCAGAACACGGTGACGAACATGCTTTCCGGATTGTCCGGGCAAAGGTGGTTGTTGACGCGCGAGAGAATCTGCTCGGGCGGAATGTCGTTCATGGCCTCCATGCGCAGCAAGGCCTTGGCAATCACCATGAACAGCGCGGCCGGAATCCCTTTGCCGGACACGTCGCCGATCACGAGACACAGCTTTGTCGGTGTAATGAAAAAGAAGTCGTAGAAGTCGCCGCCCACCTCGCGGGCCGGCTCCATGACGGCGTACAGGTTGAATTCGGTTCGGTCGGGAAACGGCGGGAAAATGCGGGGCAGCATGCTGGATTGAATATGACGGGCGATCTGCAGTTCGCTTTCGACGCGTTCGCGGGCGGCGATGGTCGCCTTCAACTCGCGCAGATAGGCTTTCAGGTCGTCGGCCATTTTGTTGAAGGCGTTGCGCAACAGCGCGACTTCGCGAATGGAGGACGCATCGCACAGCTTGTAGTCCAAATCGCCTTTGGCCACGCGCGAGACGCCCACCGCCAAGGCCGAGATCGGGCGGGTCAGCGCGTTCGAGACCGCCATTACGATCGCCAACAGCAAAATCAGGCCGAGCGCGCCGATGACGGCGGATTCCTTCTGCAAATCGTAAATGCGGGCGCGGACTTCGTCGACCGGATAGACGAAGCCGACGGAGCCCATCACGTCATCGCCATGGCGAACAGGTCGCAGCACGATCCAGGCCGGTTCGCGCCGAACCGGATCGGGCATTCGCGCGAACACGCATTCGCTGCTCTCGAGTCTGCCGATGTCTGCGAGATGCGGAACCAGTTCGGGACTAAGGTCGCGGATATTGACATCGAGCTTGCGGGTCTCGGGGGTTAGCGACGACAACAGCATGCCGCTTTGACTGAGCGCGAACCCGTACCCGCTTTCCAACAATGTGATGGCGGCGATTTTTTCGGAGATGGCATCGAGCGCCATATCCACAAACGCGACGCCGACGAACGCGCCGTCTCGGCGCAGCGGATAGGCGTAGGTCACCAGCAAGGCGGCATCCCGCGGCTGGTCGGGCGTGGCGTCGGTCCGGTAGGGTTCCGACCAGACCGGTCGGCCGAGGTCCTTGGCGCGACGGTACCAATCCTTGTCGAGATGAGTGTAGCCCTCGACATCTCCCATTTGGACTTCAACGATTTCGCCCTTTCGGTAAAAGAAAAAGGGAAGGTATATCTCAATCTCATCGTTGAAGGCATAGGGTTCGAACGCCACGCCTACACCGTAAACGAAAGGGTTCTTCTCCAAGGTCCTTTTCAAAAACCGCGCGTTGGCCGTCGCGCGTTCCTGCGCGGACTCTTTCGCAACGGTTTCGGGACAGGTTTCCTCCAGATGCACGGCAGTCATGCGCGCGATCACGGCGGCCTCTGCGAACAGCATGTCCATTTTCTTGCCGTAATAGCGCGCCGTATTCAGAGCGTTCTGTTCGATGGCGTCCTCGACCTTGCCTTTGGTAAACACGAAATCCACGACCATGGCGGCGACAAACAACATGGCGCTGACGCCCCAGACGCGCAAAATCATCGTTGTTCGTAAAGTTTTACGACGCATGCTTGACCAGCCTCAGGATGTTCGTGTCGCCATCGCGGACGTAGCCGATGTCGTCCATGACCTTTTTGACCAGAAAAATGCCCAGCCCTCCGATAGGCCGCTCTTCCATGGGGAGCGCGGTGTCCGGGTCGCTTTTTTCGAGCGGATTGAAAGGCAAGCCGGTATCCTTGATTTCGATCGCGATGCCGGCGGCGCCCTCTGCCGGCGCGCAAGCGATTCCGATAGTCCCGGGTCCGTCGGGATAGGCGTGTTTGACGATATTGACCAAAACCTCTTCCGCCGCCAGCCGCACCTTGTACGCTGCGCCTGGGTTCAGGCCCTGCCGCTCGGCGAAATCCAGTATGAACGCGATCATCTCGTCGAGCCGGTCGAGTGTCGCGGGAAAGGATGATTCCGACATGACGGGTTTCCTTTAAAATTTGAAATTTTGGCTGCGGGCTGCGGGCGAAGCCCGCCTCAGGCGTCGAAGGCGTCCTGAACCGTCATGAACGTGTCTAGTCCGCTCATTTTCACGACATCGAGCACGGGCGCCTGAGCGCCGACGAGATAGACTTGCGCGCCGGCGCCGATCTGCTGCTTGGCGAAAATGATGACGCGCAAGCCCGCGCTGGCGATATAGTCGAGATCGCGCGCGAAAAAAACGATCTTGTCGACCGGCTGCCCGATCAGGCCCTTCAAGGCCTCCTGCAATGCCGGCGCATGCGTGGCGTCCAGCTTGCCGACCAGCGTGATGCGCGCAATGCCGTCCTTCAGTTCCGTTGCGAATGTCGTCTCCATAATGATGTCTCCTTAGCGCCTTAACCGCTCGTTGTTCTATGAAAAAAAGCAATACATGCCACGGAGGACACAGAGGCATAGAGAATCCGCTGCTTGAAGACCTCTTATTCTCTTGTCTCCGTGCCACCGTGTCTCCGTGGTGAAAAAAATTTCGGTTTGCGTGCGTTAGCCCGCTTTGACTCGTTCGGGTTACGCCCTGATCAGCACGGCGACCGAGCGCGGGCCAACCAGGAATTCATACTGGTTTTCAAGCTCCGTTTCCTCGCCCGGCACGGCAATGTCATGCGGGGGCGGCATATCGGTGTTGGCGAAAACGCGCCAGCGCCGGTCGTCGGCAAACGTCGGCAGTTCGTAGGGGTGCGTCTCCCAATGCATGTTCATCGCCACGTACAGACAGGGAACCTCGGGCGCGTCGGGCCGCCGACACATGAACGCCAGTGTCCGGCATTCGGCCGACCAGTCCGCGTTCCAGGCTTTGAGCCCATGCCAGGACACTTCCGCGCCGAGATCGGCGCGTGTGGTGTAGGTGCTGTAGCGCAAGGCCGGATGCGTCTTGCGCAAGGCGATCATTTGCTTGAAATAATTGAACAGCTCGGCGTTCTTTTCCAACAGGCTCCAATCCAGCCACGAGAGGGCGTTGTCCTGGCAATAGGCGTTGTTGTTGCCGTTCTGGGTATTGCCCATTTCGTCGCCCGACAGAATCATGGGCGCGCCATGACTCGTCAGCAGGAGCGTGGCGGCGTTCTT
>SLMC01000357.1 GCA_007133745.1 Kiritimatiellia bacterium | reverse complement strand
CACATCGACGCAGCGGTTTGGCACCTCGATGTCGGCTCATCGCATCCTGGGGCTGAAGAAGGTCCCAAGGGTTTGGCTGTTCGCCAATTAAAGCGGTACGTGAGCTGGGTTCAGAACGTCGCAAGACAGTTCGGTCCTTATCCACTGTGGGCGCAGGAAATTTGAGGAGAACATTCCCTAGTACGAGAGGACCGGGAATGACGTACCTCTGGTGTTCCAGTTGTTCCGCCAGGAGCATCGCTGGGTAGCTATGTACGGAACGGATAAGCGCTGAAAGCATCTAAGTGCGAAGCCTCCTCCAAGACGAGATTTCCCTTCCCGCGCAAGCGGGACTTAAGGCAGGTTGAAGACTACGACCTTGATAGGCTGGAAGTGTACGCTCGGTGACGAGTTTAGCTTACCAGTACTAATCCGCCGTGAGGCTTGACCATTATTTTTACAGGCGTCCGATGCGATTGCGTTCGCGCAATTGTCAGGCCGTCTGAGGCGCTCGTTGCTTGCCCCGATCTATGCAGTCTTGATTTGACTATATGATTTCCCCGGTGATCATAGCGAGGAGGTAACACCCGTTCCCATCCCGAACACGGTAGTGAAGGGCCTCAGCGGCGATGGTACTGCGGCAGAGGGCCGCGGGAGAGTAGCTCGTTGCCGGGGATTATTTTTGAAAAAGCCGGATTCCGATGGAATTCGGCTTTTTTTATTGGATTACCCGCTTGACAGGCATGCCGGGATTCTGTATTGTTTAACACGCTAAAATAAGGCGCGTTGTTTTTGTCGCAAGTTAAAGACGGCTAATCATTTGTCGCCGGAGGAAGCATGAACTACGGCATTGTTGTCGCTGCGGGACAGAGCAAGAGAATGGGGCCACTTGTGGACAAGGCGTTCTTCAGTCTGGGCAATATGCCCGTCTTGGCCTATTCCCTGGACGCCTATGAAAAATGCCCTGATATTGACGGTGTGATTCTTGTGGTCCGCAAGGATCGGCGGGAAGGCGCATGGGGCTTGGCGAAAATGTACGGGTTTACCAAGGTCAAGAAAATCCTCGCGGGCGCCGCCACGCGCCAAGGCTCGGTTGCCATCGGCTTGAAGGCCTTGAGCGACGACGTTCAAATTGTTTCCGTGCACGACGGAGCCCGCCCGTGCGTCACGCCCGAACTGATTTCAAGTACGATCAAGACCGCCCGGCGTTACGGATCCGGCGTAGCCGGCGTCCAGATTACGGATACCGTCAAGTATGTCGAACGCGGTATGAAAGTCAAGAGTACGCAGGACAGGAGCAAACTTTGGGCCGTGCAAACACCGCAAAGTTTCAAGGTGGACCTGCTTCGCGACGCCATGGATTTCGTGACAAAAAAGAAAATGACGGTCACCGACGAGGCGACTGCCTTGGAACTGCGCAAAAAGGACGTGCATCTCGTTCCGGCGTCGGTAGCGAACATTAAAATTACAACCCCCGACGACTTGACGCTGGCGGCGGCCATATTGAAAGTCTGATGCGAGGCCATTGACGCGATGAAGAAAATTTATGCCGTTTTGGGCGACATCCACAGCAATTTGGAAGCGCTAACCGTTGTGATCGAGGATGCCGAGAAGCATGGAGTCAATGCCTACGTTTGCGTGGGCGACATTGTCGGCTACAATGCCAATCCCTCCGAATGTCTGGAGAAAGTCCGCGAAATATCGGCCGGCGTTTCGCGCGGCAATCACGATCATTACTGTGCGCATGACGAATGCCTGGAGGATTTTCATCCGCTGGCCGCCAATGTGATCGACTGGACAAGGAAACAGTTGACCGAAGAGCAAATCCGCTATTTGAAAAATCTCAAATACAGTACGCGGGTCGACGGCTTTACCCTGGTGCACAGCACATTGGACATGCCGGAAAAATGGGGCTACGTGTTCGACACGCTAGAGGCCGACGCCCATTTCAACTACCAGTCCACCTCGGTGTGCTTTCACGGGCATACGCATGTGCCCCTCGTTTTCGAAAAGAGCGGCCGGGCCAAGCGTCTGTTCGCGAACAAGCTTAAACTTTCGCTGGGCGTAAAGTACTATGTCAACGTGGGCAGTGTCGGACAGCCGCGCGACGGCAATCCCGATGCGTCCTACGTGATTTACAACATGGAAAAGCGGGAAATCGTATTCCGCCGCCTGAAATACGATGTGGCTGCCGCCCAGGCGAAAATCCGCGAAGTCGGCCTTCCCGAACGCCTCGCCAAACGCCTCGAACTCGGCAAATGATCTTGCATTGGCGCCGCTGTCATCCAATGGAATCATGGAAAAGTGGAATGTTGTAAATCATTGACAGCCAGTGGTCGTTTCTTTTTCTTCCGTTTGCCGGTCGCGCAGTGCGTTGCAGAATTTCCGACAGATGAAATCGCCGTTTCGGCTTGATATCATTGTTCCAACATTCCTTCATTCCATTCTTCTATGGGATGACAGTGTTTTTGGTTTAACGTTTGGGGTACGGGTGCGGCCGAGCGGGCTCATCTTTCCCGTACTCACACACTCCCATACTCACACACACTCTTTACGGGCGATGCCGCCTTGGGATCAGGTGTTCAAAGGAATATCCTGAAGCGTCCATTTTGATGTTTCCTTATTCCCGTTTTGCTGGTATGCGTAAGGGTTGAATCTTTTTGAATTTCAGTGAAAAGGATATTTCATGACAGGCCTTCTGAAGAAAATAATCGGAAAATCCAGCAAGGACATGCGCAAGCTGAAGCCGCTGGTCGCCCGCGTCAATGGGCTCGAACAGGACTATCAGTCGTTGTCCGAGACGGCATTAAAGGGCAAAACAGCCGAATTCAAGGAACGCCTGGCCAAGGGCGCCACGCTCGACGATCTCATGTGCGAGGCGTTTGCCGCCGTCAAGAACGCTTGCCGTCGTCTTAAGGGCAGGGCGTTCGATGTGTGCGGAGAGGATATCGTGTGGGACATGATCCCGTTCGATTCCCAGATCATGGGCGGCATTGTGCTGCATCAGGGCAAGATCGCCGAAATGGCCACCGGCGAAGGCAAGACCCTCGTAGCGACGATGCCCCTGTACTTGAACGCCTTGACTGGCCGCAATGTGCAGTTGGTCACGGTCAACGACTATCTGGCGCGCCGCGACTCGCAGTGGATGGGGCAGGTTTACGAATATTTGGGTCTGACGGTCGGCTGCATTCAGGACCAGATGACGCCGTCGCAGCGTCGCGAGGAATACGGGCGGGACATCACCTACGGCACGAATGCCCAGTTCGGTTTCGACTATTTGCGCGACAACGGCATGGCGTACAATCCGGAAAGTCTTGTCCAAAGGGATTATTTCTACGCCATTATCGACGAAGTGGACAGCATCCTGATTGACGAGGCTCGTACGCCGCTCATTATTTCCGGGCCGGCGCCTGTCTCTTCCCATCAGTATTTCGATCTCAAGCCCAAAGTCGAGCGGCTGGTCAGAAAGCAGCGCGATCTCTGTGCGAATCTGATGCGCGAGGCCAAGGAGTATCTGGCGCAGGGCGACGATGAAGCCGCGCAAATTCGGCTCTACCAAGTCCATCACGGCATGCCGAAGCATAAGCAGCTCATGCATTTGCTGGAAGACCCGCGCATTCGCCGTCTTCACGAGCAGGTCGAGAACATGATGCTGACGGATATGCGCAAGGAACAGGCACGCGAGCTGCGAGAAGAATTCTACTTTACCATCGACGAACGCAGTCATGACGCCAGCCTCACCGACAAGGGCACCGAGGCGCTCAATCCGTCCGACCCCGAGATGTACGTGCTGCCGGATATCGCCTTGTCGCTCTCGGAATTGGATGCCGAGCCGTTTTCCGAGGAGGAGAAGCAGGCCAAACGCCAGATCATTCAGCGCGCCTTCTCCGAGAAAAGCGAGCGGATTCACAATGTGGACCAGTTGATCCGGGCCTATTGCCTTTACGAAAAGGATGTCGAATACGTGGTGCAAAACAACCAGGTCATGATCGTGGACGAGTTCACCGGCCGCATTTTGCCCGGCCGACGCTGGAGCGACGGGCTGCATCAGGCGGTCGAGGCCAAGGAAGGCGTGAAAATCGAACGCGAAACGCAGACGCTGGCCACCATCACCATTCAGAACTATTTTCGCATGTACGACAAGTTGGCGGGCATGACCGGTACGGCCGAAACCGAAGCGGGCGAGTTTCACGACATTTACAAGCTGGACGTGATCGTGATCCCGACCAATCGTCCGGTGCGGCGGGTCGATAACAACGATTTGATCTACAAGACGCAGCGCGAGAAGTACAGTGCGCTGCTCGATGAAATCCGCGAATGCCATCAGGACGGTCAGCCGGTGCTGGTCGGCACCGTGTCGGTCGAAACCTCGGAAATCGTCAGCCGCATGCTCAAGCGCGCCAACATTCCCCACAACGTGCTGAACGCCAAGAACCACGAAGGCGAGGCGGATATTGTGCGACGCGCCGGCCAGCCGGGGTCGGTCACTATCGCCACCAACATGGCCGGACGCGGCACGGATATCAAGCTGGGCCCGGGCGTGGTGAAGATCGCGCGCGACATCATCGAATCGAATTTGCGGCTCGAGGACAAGGTGGACGGCGAGCTCTTGCGCAAAAGGCTCGAAGAGAATCCCTGCGGACTGCATGTGATCGGGTCCGAGCGCCACGAATCTCGGCGGATCGACCGCCAGCTCCGCGGCCGTTGCGCCCGGCAGGGCGATCCCGGATCCTCTCGCTTCTACGTGTCGCTGGAGGACAATCTGATGCGGCTGTTCGGTTCCGACCGCATTGCGAACATCATGAGCCGGCTCGGTCTGGAGGAAGGCCAGCCGCTCGAACATCGCTGGCTGAACAAGTCGATCGAGCGCGCGCAGCGCCGGGTCGAGCAGCAGAACTATTCCATTCGCAAGCGTACGCTGCAGTATGACGATGTCATGAACAAGCAGCGCGAAATCATTTACGGATTTCGCGGCGATATTGTCCGGGCCAAAAACGTGCGCGAACATATCGACGACGTGTTGCGCGATGTCGTGGCCGACCGCGTGGAGCGCGAGCTTTCCGCAGGCGACGACGAAGGCGTCAAGTTGTTCGTGGAATGGGTGCAGGGCCTGTTCCCCATAGCGGTGTCGGTTGACGATGTGAAGCCGCTGAAGGGCGATCTCGACGCTGTGGTCGATCTTGTTTTCGACCGGGTCAAGCATGCGCACGACCTGAAAATATCCATGGAGGAGCCTCGCGCGGTCGCCATGATGGAACGGCATATCGTTTTGCACTCCATCGATTCCCAGTGGCAGGACTATCTGCGGGGTGTCGATGCTTTGCGGGAAGGCGTGGGGCTGCGCGCCTACGGCCAACGCGATCCGCTGGTCGAGTACAAGCGCGAGGCGTTCGACATGTTTTCCGAGCTGATGGACGCGATCAAGCTGGATATCGCCTCGTCGATTTTCCGGTCGACCACCTCGCCGGAATCATTCGAGAATTTCCTGGCCGGCATGACGCGGCAGCCGCGGCAAATGGTGCACGAGGACGTGTCTTTGCTGGGTGGCGGCGGAGCGACAGCGGGCGCTTCGGCTGTCGCCACGGCCTTGCCGGAAGGCCTGTCCTTGGCTTCGGCCATTGGCGACGCCGCGCTTCGGCACGAAGGACCCAAGGTCGGACGGAACGATCCCTGTCCTTGCGGCAGCGGAAAGAAACACAAGAAATGCTGCGGACAGTAGCTCCGAGGCGGGCCTCAGAGCATGCCCGTTTTTTTCGGGATGAGAGGACAGGAACGGTTTCAGGTGTCAGGTTTCAGATTGAAAAATATTGTACATCAAAGGTTTTCTTATACTGAAACCTGAACACTGAAACCTGTTGTCTCAGGCAAGATTTTCAGAATTATCCGACACCTGAACTCTTTATGCCCAAGCAACCGGAAACGGCCAATACACACGCGCAAAATAGCGTGTGTTCGGAGAACGGGCGCTCATGAACAAACTGGCGAAAATCTGGCTCGTGACATGGCGCGGAATCGCAGCGATCGGCTCGGGTTTCCTGCTGGCGTCGGCCTATCCGCCGATCGCTTCGTCGGAGGCGGCGTGGGTGGCCTTCGTCCCCTTGCTGCTTATCGCCTGGCACACTAAGCCGGCGCCATGTTTCAAGTGGGGTTTCGTTTCCGGGGCCGTGTTTTGGCTGTGCAGTT
>SLMC01000070.1 GCA_007133745.1 Kiritimatiellia bacterium | reverse complement strand
TGTCCTCGAACGGGCCGCCCGCCTCCACATCGCCCTGGGTCAGCACATGCGCGCCGACATAGCGGCGGCTTTCCCGCTTGCCCGGCAGGAACTGAATCCAATCCAGCGCCCAGTTTTCCGCTTCGGCGGAATGCGCACATCGGTTCTTGATATGATCCCACACGCCGAACACGATGCGCAACAACTCGTCGCGCAACCGTTCCGTATCGTGAATGCTATGATCTTCGCCGCCCAGTTCGACCCACCAGTAGCCCATCCGCCACCAGCCATGGCGGCGGACGCCGCCAGGCAAATCGTCGCAGGACGGGTACACTTCGGAGCCGGCCGGCGGCGTGAAAGGCTGCGGCGTGTCGAAACAACGCGTCTGAAACAGGCAGGTCATGCCCATGGTCCGGGCGTCGGCCGTTTCCGGGGCGATCGATTCGCCGTATTCGGCCCGCGCCTCGCGCCCCATGCGAAACGGCGCGCCCGTCAGCGGCGCCAAAACGCCATCGCCCGAGCAGTCGGCGAAAATGGCGGCCTCGACTTTGTGCCACGTTTGTGTCGTCAGTTGCCAGCCGACGACCGACACAATGCGATCGCCGTCCATCGCCGCATCCTGGCACGTGCAATTCAGCAGCAGCTCGATATTGGCTTCGCGCCGGACGGTTTCGAGAAGGATCAAATCCCAGATCGAATAGCTGCGGTTCGGATTGCGGGCGAGGTTTTCCATGCGAACTTCCTCGAGGATGCCCGTTTCGCGCATGTTTTTGCGCGAGTTATGCACGTCGGCGCCGCCGACATGCACGCGGCATTCGCTGGACGCATTCCCGCCCAGCATCGGCCGCTCCTGCATCAGCACAACCTTGGCGCCATGCCGCGCCGCCGCCACCGCCGCGCACAGCCCCGCCATGCCGCCGCCCACCACGCACACGTCCGCCCGATACGACACGCTTCTGAATACCTTGTTCATTCGTCCTCCATTCCATTATTCCATGGGATGACAGTGTTCCTTATCCATTAACAACGTCACCGCACTACCTCCTCCAGAATCCGGGCAGCAGCACGATGAGCACGGTATAGAGTTCCAAGCGACCCAGCAACATGCAGAAAGACAGCAGCATTTTGGCCGCCTCGGGCAAGTCAGCATAGGTGAGGGTCGGCCCGACAAGGCCGAGCCCGGGGCCGATATTGCCCATGGTCGCAATGACCGAGCTCAACGCGGTAGGCAAATCGGGCGTAAAAAGCGTCATCAGCAGCGTATTGACAGCGAACAGCAGTAAAAAAAGAAGGAAAAAGGCCGAGATGTTGGATACGGCGGCCGACGGCAGCGCTTGCCGGCCAACCTTGATTTTGACGACCGCTTGCGGGCGCATGAAAACGATGATTTCGCGCAAAGCCTGCTTCAGCACCACCATGATGCGAAGGTGCTTGATGCCGCCGCCGGTGGAACCGGCGCAACCGCCGAAAAACATGAGCAAAACCAGAAGTATCCGGGCGGACGCCGGCCAGCGGTCGAAGTCTTCGGTCGCAAAACCGGTTGTGGTTAAAATCGAAACCCCTTGAAAAAACCCCGCGCGCAGGGCCTGGACAGGCGACGCGTAAACGGAACGCCAGACGATCCAGCTCAACAGCAGGCAAGCTGAAAGACAAATGGCCGCGTAGAAGCGAAATTCGGGATCGCGCCCATAACCGCGCCAGTTGCCGGTGAGCGCGCGATAGTGCAGCGTGAAATTGACGCCCGCCAGGAACATGAACACGATGGTGACGACTTCGACATAGCCGCTGTTGAAAGCGCCGACGCTGTCCGTTCGCGTGGAGAAGCCGCCTGTGGCCATGGTTCCGAAGGCGTGGCACAGGGCGTCGAACAGCGACAGACCGCCCAGCATCAGCAGGCCGGTTTGCGCGGCGCACAGCAGAACATAGACGCCCCATAGCAGTTTGGCCGTCGTGGCGATGCGCGGGGCCAGCCGGTCTTTCGAGGGACCGGGCATCTCGGCGCGGTATATCTGCATGCCGCCAATGCCGAGAAAAGGGATGATCGCGACGCAGAGGATGAGTACGCCCATGCCGCCGAAGAAATGCGTGAGCGAACGCCAGAACAGAATGCCGCGCGGCAAGGCCTCGAGGTTCGTCAGCACGGACGCGCCGGTCGTGGTCAGGCCGGACATGCTTTCGAACAGCGCCGACGCGGGCTGCCGGATGACTCCCGAGAGCAAATAGGGCAGAGCGCCTGCTGTGGCGGCGGCCACCCAGCCGAAGGTCACAATGCCGAACCCGTCGCGGCGCGACAGTTCGATCGGGCCGCGGGTCGTTATCCAGAGCACGGCGCCGATCGAGAAGACGATGGCGGCGGAAAACCCCAGCGCCCGGCGCGCGCGGTCGGGATCGTCATAAAGCCAGGCTACGCCCATGCACAACAGCATCGCGGCGGCGATGACCATCAGCATGAAAGCAATCAAGTGAGCAACAGAACGCGTGTTCATGGAAGTGAACATGACACGGATCGACGCCGGGTGTCAAACGATTCTGTCTTCTTTAAGGAGAATGCAGGGTGGTCTTTCAGTCGGAAACGCTCGGATAAAACGTCTCGATATGGCGTCGGTACGCGGGCGGAAGATTTTCAATAATCGGGCGGCGCTCGATGAAATAACGCCGAAGATCGGCATCCTCCATAAGCCGATGCTGCCTGACCATCATGTTCAGCAATTCGGGCTCCGTCTCCGGATTGACAAAAAAACGGTAGAAGCTGCCTTCGGTGTCCCCATAATGCGCCAAATACTGCTGTTCCGCCGTGATCAGGTCCAACCCGAGCAAAACGGCGGGCGCACCGCCAACCTTGCTGAACTCCTTTTCAACGCCAATCCTTTTCAGAAGCAAGGTGCGTTCATAAAATCGGACATGCCTCGGATTGACCGTAATGAGAAAATCGGTCGCGCCCATCAAACGGCTCGCGGCCAAATAGCCCAGCTTGAACAGATGCTTGACGATCTCTGCGCCATGCCTGAGGTTTTTCTCCTGAGACGCCAGACTGATGATCTCGCAAGGCTTGCGGCCGCGGGAACGCAACGCGTCGATTTCTTCGCGATACAGTTGATCGGCGGCCAAGCCCAGCGAAGAATCGGGCGTTACGGTCAATGTCGCCAGGGCTTCTCCATCCCGTTCGACCAGCAACGTGCAGGCTTCCGGCAAGGTATCGTGCGGTCCGTACCACAACCCGTCCTCGTCGGGCTCGGCATAACCCCGTTCCGCATACATCTTGTACACCAGAGACCAGGCCTTTTTACGATCTTCGATGTCGGACACCACACGAATCGTGCAACTGCCGTTCGCGCCAAAAGAATATCCCGTCTCAAGAAGGCTCATATCGTCCGCTCGATTCTGAAGCAACTCGACGGCATTAACCTTATCCCGCACGGCAGCCGACATCATTGCGGACATGACGCATTCGCTCTTTGAGATCATAACGTCTTCTCCGTTAAAACCGCCTTCGCTTGATCCATGGATCCGCTCGATCCAGCTCGATGGTTTTCTCGATAGCATCAGTAGGCCAGCACCAGGCCCTTGCCAGGCGAAGCATTCAGAAGCTCAAAAAACTCGTCCCAAATCTCGTCGTCCAAGTCCATGTCGGAAACGGCCAGAGGTTCCGCCTTTTTTATCCCGCGAGCCGCGCCATGAATCCCCGACAAAGGGTGACGGCTAAACGGACCGGCCCAATCGGCGCCTGACTCCTCAGCGTAAAAATGCTTCATAAGTCACTCTCCTTTGAGCACAAGGCACATAAACTGCCGCGAGCCTTCGACTTGGAGCTGGAACCATCATGATTGAATTCCAAAAATATTCGGCTACCCGCATTATAATTCCTGCCATGATCGTGGCTGTTTTTTTCATTTTCACCTCATCCATGACTGAAAATCGCCGCCCTTCACTATATATATGTCGCGACCCCCCGAAACTGTCGCAATTATTTTCATTTATTTTCAGCCCGACCGCATAGGCTTATGTCAAGGTATTGGCCTCTCACCCTGAAAATGAACATAAAAACCTTAAAAGAATCATTTTATGCCACTGTCATCCCACAGCGTCCGGAATCATGGTAGGATCGTTTTTTTGCGCTCACTCTGCAAAAGACGTTTCCCGCTCCGCCATACCGAACGGATAAGTCGTGGCGGGTGTGAAACGATCCTGCTCCGGCTTTCCACCCAAAGCCATCCTGGCTTTGGCGGCGAGCCCGAATATGCAAGCCACAGGCGTTCCGGACGTCTTTTCAGGACGCTGGTCGCATCCTAGACAAGTTCTTACAGGCCAATAGTTTTCCTTGGCAATCATCAGTTCGTCGATGCTCTGGGCTTGTATATTGCCCATCGGATTGCGGATGGACTGATCATTGCAGCAAATCGAGGAGCCTTCCGGAGCAATGAACAGATTGGCGTTCCAAAGGCAGGGAAACCGAAATGCGCGCACCAAGTCGGATATTTCCCTGTATCCCTTGAGAAAACGGTCCAAAACAAGCTTCATCCGCACTCGAACGCCGCCAACGAGCTTCCCATCGTATTTTTTAAACAAATCGCGATACATATCCGTGCCGTTCAGACGGTTGCGCACGGAACCGGACCGATTGCTCGTGGCCGGGAACATAATCATATCGACGTCATCCAGTCCGGCTTTTTGGGCAAGTTTGGTCAAAAAATCGACTGTTTTGTCGAAATCGCGCCGCACAATCTCGCGTTCCGGCGGAGAAATATGGAAATACAACTTGGACAGTTCGCCTTTCGCCGCCTTTTCCATGGCCGCCTCGATCCCTGGAACCACTTGGGCCAGAAGTTGTTCGCCTTTTGTCGGCTCTCCAACCATCATGGCGCCATAGGCCTCGGGAACGGGGGTCGGAAAGGAAACAATCAGGCTTAACCCGTTGTCGGCGATGGCATTCAGCACGCCCGGCTTCATCAAACGGGCCCCGTTGGTCACAACCGACACTTCCGGCGCCTCGACCGGCGCCGACCAATGCTTCAGCATGGCCCCGAACATGGCCATACGCTCGCCGAACTCCGGATGCAAGGTCGGTTCGCCATCGCCCGCATTGGCGACATAGCGCACATGAATCCCCGCATCGGCGGCCTCCTGGATACGGCTGATCAATGATTCTGTTATCTCTTTGGACTGAAAAGACTTAGGCCCGCGATATTCGGGTTTGTTCACGGAGCAAAGCCGACAGGAATAATTGCAGATGCCATGAGCCAGGCTGTTATTGATCGAAATGGGGCGGCGTGTTTTCATAAATGTCATCCTCCTTTGATTATCTATTCCATCGCCTCGCCCGTTTGTGACATTATTATTTGAAGATGCTTTTTTAAACCCCTCGTGGCATGGGCGTCCCGCCCATGAAACACGGGCAAGATGCCCGTGCCACATGAATAAACACCGGGTTTTGCAAGGGTCTCTGAAAATATGCGATGCGCATACAATCCGACCCCGGCCCACATCGTGATGAACCACAGGGGAACCCCGGCCAACTGCGAGGATGGATAGGACCATTGCCCGGTGGCGATTCCCGAATATTCGATCAGCGCCCCCAAAAAGACCATGTAGCCTATATGCAAAAAGTCGGAAACCTCGTGAAAGAATGCCAAACTGACCAAAATAACAGCCAAAGGCCCAAAAAATCGTGAGACATCGCCTGTTGCGGCCGAAAAGACGATGGCAAAGCATACTGTCAACCCGACAGCAACCCCGCGTCGGTTCGAACGAGGCGTGGAAAACCTTGCCAGCGCCCGCCGCGTATGCACCAGGTAAAAGCCCCACATGAACAGCTCGAACCAAGGCATGCCAAAAACATCGGGATACGTGAACGCGAAAATGCCGCGATGCAACGCCATCGCGTTCATGCCGGAAAAAATCAGGCAAGCCAGACAAAACTCGACAATTTCGATTCTTTTCATCGGCCCGAACGTCACCAGCCACCACAGTGGCAAAACAACCGCCTTCGCCACGTTCGAGGGCAAAAACACCAGCCCGGCCAGCGTGCCGCCCATTTGAAACGGAAGCAGAATCCAGGCGCAGGCCCGATAGCGCCGCGCCAGCCGTTCCCGCCAGGATTCCACGCCGTATCCCTTCGCTTCCGTCATGCTCCCGTCCCTCCTCATTCCCGCTCTCATGCCGCCACGTCCCGGCACAGTTTGCGCG
>SLMC01000081.1 GCA_007133745.1 Kiritimatiellia bacterium | reverse complement strand
GGCCGCCGCGCCATGGGCTGCACGGTGAATCCCTCGATTTTCGGCGTCGGGTTCAACGCCTGAACGCGGGCGGTCATGGAGGCGATGCGCTCGCGCAACTGATTGGGCGTTTCAATATCGAGCGCCACGCCGCCGACATCGGTTTTGTGCGAGATGTCAGGCGAAAGAATCTTGAGCGCCACTGGATAGCCGATCGCCTCGGCATGGGTCAAGGCTTCCTCGACCGTAGCCGCGCAGCGAGTTTCCACGACGGGAATGCCGTAGGCGGCCAACGCGCTTTTGGCTTCCGGCTCCGTCAGAACGGATCGGCCCTGCCCCAGCGCAGCCTGAACAATGGAGGCGGCTCGGGCCGGATCGGGCACGAAATCTTCAGGAATCGACGGGGGCGTTTCCTTGAGCAGAATCTGTTTCTTGCGATAGCGGACCAGTTGCATAAACGCTCGGCAAGCCTGTTCGGGCGTATTGTAGCTCGGGATGCCGTTATCCTGAAGCAGACGGCGGGCTTCGACCTGATGCCGGTCGCCCAGCCAGCAGGTGAGCACGGGCTTTTCGGATTTTCGGGCCACATCGATGACGCCTTGCGCGGCTTCGACGGTGGAAATCAGGGACACGGGCGCCTGCATGACCAGAACGGCGTCGACGCCGGGATCGCGCAGGAGAACGTCGAGCGCCTTGCCGTAATATTCGCCGGGGGTGTCGCCAATCATGTCCACCGGGTTGCCGCGCGACCAGGTACGCGGCAGCATGGCGTCCAGCGCGGTCAGCGTGTCCGGAGCCAGCTCGGCCAAGTCGCCGCCATCCAAGGCCAGCGCGTCGGCGGCGATCACGCCCGGTCCGCCGCCATTGGTCAGGATGGCCAGTCGTCCGCCCGGCGCCGGTCGGGACCGGGCCAGTGTTTCCGCCGCGTCGAACAGATCCTCCAATTGATAGACGCGCAGGCAGCCGGTTCGGTGAAACACGGCGTCGTACACCGCGTCGTCGCCCGCCAGCGCGCCGGTATGCGATGCCGCCGCCCGCGCGCCGGCCGGCGCGCGCCCGGATTTCAAGACCAGGATCGGCTTGTGACGCGCTGCCGCCCGCGCCGCGCTCATGAACTTGCGCGGACTGCGAATGGCCTCGATATAGAGCAAGATAGAACGCGTATCCGGATCGTTGCCCAGATAGTCGAGACAGTCGCCGAAATCGATATCGGCCGTATCGCCCAGCGAAATGAAATGACTGAAGCCGATGCCGTGCGACACGGCATAATCGAGAATCGTCGTGCCCATGCCGCCCGACTGCGCCACAAACGCGATATCGCCCTGTTGCGCCATGGTATGGGCAAAGGTGGCATTCAAGCCGACCTTGGGCACGATCAGCCCCACGGTGTTATGGCCCAGAATGCGCAGGCCATGCGGACGTGCGGCAGCCAGCATGGCTTCTTTCAAGGTTTGACCGTCTTCGGCGCGTACGTCGCTCAATCCGGCGGTCACGACAATGGCCGCCTTTGTGCCGCGTTCGCCCAGCTCGGCGATCAGGCCGGGCACCGTCGCGGGCGGCGTGCAGATCACCGCCAAATCCGGCACGGCCGGCAATGCGGCAATGTTGCGGTAGCACAGCACACCCGCGACAGACTCGTAGCGGGGATGCACCGGCAGGATCGGCCCGGCGAAATCGCCCCGCAACAGATTGTGTGTCATCAGCCGCCCGATCGACAGCGGCCGATTCGATGCGCCGACCACCGCCACGCTGCGCGGATGAATCAGAGGCTCGAAATTCAAAATGCTCATGCCCGAAACACTATCAGATGCGGCCATCAAAGCAAAGCAAATCAAGGCAAAAAAAACAGTTGCTAAACGCGATGGTTTATGACACAGTTTGTTTTGATTTTCGGTCTCTCGGGACGTGCCCGACAGGCCTCGACAAACCCACAATAAGGAGCCTGAATATGGCAGCGCAAGTAGACAAGGACAGTTGCACGGGATGCGGCGTTTGCGTGGACGAATGCCCGGTTGAAGCGATCAAGATCGAAAACGATGTCGCCGTTGTGGATGCGGACACGTGCACCGATTGCGGTCAGTGTGTCGACGCCTGCCCCTGCGAAGCGATCACGCTCTAAATCCCCGCTAATCCACAGCTTCTGCCGCCGGTGGGAGGTCAACCTTTCGCCTAAGCAGGTCGCGTAAACGTATCCAAGTAAGGGTGGCGGTTAAGAGAGTCGGTGAAGTGTTCGAGTAAGTGACTTGGCTGCCGCAGGCCACACTTATGGCTTCACTTCGCGGATGACGCGCTTGAGCGCGGACAGCCCCTCCATGCCGGACAGGACCCGGTTCATCATGCGCAATGCGGGCGGGATGTGGGCGGAAAAGCGGGCGGTACTCGGGTTGGCTCCGAGCCGACCGTACGCGCCCAGCGCCTGACCCAGCCGTTGCACGGCCGCCCACGGATACAGGGCGCGAACCGAGTCCGCGTCCGAACAGCCGTCGAGATAATGCTTCAGCAGTCGCGTTTGCAACGACGCATCGAGCATCGCGTACGGGTCGCACAGCAGCGAGGCCAGATCGTAAGCCGCCGGACCCAGCCGCATGCCCTGAAAATCCACAAACACCGGCCGACCGCTCTGAAGCATCATGTTGCTCGATTGCATGTCGCGGTGAAGCAGAACGGGCGAAGCCGTCCGCAAGCGCCGGGCGACCGTCTCCATATCGCGCAACGCGGCATTCAGCGCGGCGCCGTGAACCCCCATGTGTCCGACAAGAAAATGCTCCGCCATAAGCTCGCGTTCCCAGCGATACAGCGCAGGCGAAAAGCGGGGTTCCAGCGCAAGTCCCGTCAGCGCGCGCTCGGGGATGCGATGCAACGTGCGCACCGCGTCCAGAACCTGGCGGTACATGGCCTCGATGTCCGGCTGAGTCGGCTTCGAGCGCATCCAGTCCAGCAGCGTTATTGGGCCAACATCCTCCAGCACGCACACGCGTTGACGCGGCAAATCGCAGAGCGCCTTCGGAACCGGCACGCCTTGCCGCCGCAAAAATCGCGCATGCCCGGCATAGCGGCCATTTTCGCGACGCGCGCTTCCGTAGACGACGACCACTGCGCTGCGGCGTCCGTATTCGATGCGGGTCAAGGCGCGATCGGAGCCGCGAGCCGGAAACGGCATCAGGGTCGTGTGTTCAGGCGGCCAACCCAGCGCATCGAGCGCAGCCCGCACGCCGGATTCGAGCGGAACGGTCTTGGCGCCCACGGCGCACCCGGTCGCCCAGCCCCGAACCGTCGTGTTCTCGGCAACGAGCGCGTTTTTCAAGAACGCGGCGCGGCCGATGCGCGCTTTCGAGCCCACGATCGAATCTTCGATATGCGCGCCGGGCTCGACTGCGGCATCGGCGGCCACAGCGGATACGCCGCGAATCGTCGCACCCTGCGCGCGCAGTCGGCGCATGCGCCGGTCGTGGGCCGAATCGTACAAGCCGGACCCGGGCCGACCCTGACGCCAGGCCTCGCGAATGGCCCGATGCGCCTCGCGATACGATTCGGGCGTGCCTATGTCGCGCCAAAACGAACGCGGAACAACCACCCCCGCAATGCGGCGGCCAACGGACATGGCGCTTTGATAGGCTTCAATGATGCTGGAGAATCCGGATGGCGGCAGCCAGCGCACGATATCGGGCGCCACCCACTGCAACCCGCAAAACGTCACTGTGCCCGGCGCGCCGGGTGTCGGACTCCGAAACGCCGCAACCGCCCCGTCCTTCGCCAGCGTCACTGTACGCGGTCCGTACCGGTTGTCCATCCAAAGCACGGCCAAGGCGCAAGTACGGCGCTGTTCGCGCAGTAGCGCGGCGGGCGACAGCTCGGCGACAATGTCCGTGTTGACCAGCCAGAACGGTTCGGTTCCGATAAACCAGGCGGCATGCCGCACGGCCCCGCCCGTACCGAGAACCTCGGGTTCGTACGAGAAGCTCACGCGTATATCGGCGGGGGGCTGCTTCAGGAAATGACGGACCAGGCGGGCGGCATGATCGTGAAGGTTGACAAGGATCTCGCGCACGCCCCACCCGTGCAGCATCGCAATGGTTCGATCGATGGCGGGCGTCCCCCAGATCGGCATCAACGCCTTGGGACACCCATGGGAAAGCGGACGCATGCGCGTGCCGAACCCGGCCGCCAGCAAAATCGCCTTGCGCGGCGGAGCCTCGGCTCGAACATAGGACATGCCGGATTTCCTAGTCATGGCTCGAAATCGATCATGGCTTTGACGACGCCGTCGGCATAGGCGTGAACGGTTTCGAAGGCGGTTTTCACCTGATCGAACGGAAAATGGTGCGTGATCATGAAATCGGGGTTGACGCCCTGCTTTTCGACCATGTCCAGCGCGGCCTGTACGCAGCCGTTCTGGCGCCGCACGTTCAGGAGCCGAATTTCCTTGCGGCGCAGCGTGTCGATGCAAAACGAGATGCGGTCCGTTTCCGGGATGCCCACAATCACGAGCGTGCCGCCGGGCTTCAAGAGCGCGACAGCCTGATCGAGCGCATCCTGTTGACCGCAACATTCCCATACCGCATCGAGTCCCTGCGGATCGCGCTCGGCAAGGACCGCGACCGGATCGCCCCGGTCGGCCCGTCCGGTCCATCCGGCCCCGGCCCGGGCCGCGACCCGCAAACGCTCGTCCAGCAAATCGGTCATGGCAACGGACTCGGCGCCCAACGCGTGCAGCGCCAGCAGCACGCTGAGCCCGATCGGGCCGCAACCTAGAATGGCGCAACGTAAGCCGGACAGGGAAAGACCGGGCAGACGGGCGGCATAAAGGCCGATGGAAAGCGGTTCGATCAAGGCGGCGCGGTCGGGTCCGGTTGTGGTCGCCACGGGAAAACAGCAGGTGTGCGGCATGACAATGAATTCGCTCAGACAGCCGGGTCCTTGACCGGGCGTGCCCAGAAACAGCAAATGACGACAGGTATGATGCCGACCGGCCCGGCACTGATCGCATGTGCCGCAGCTTTGGGCCGGTTCCACGGCCACGCGGTCGCCCGCCACGACCCGCGTAACGGCCGCGCCCGTTTGCGCCACAATAGCCGAGGCCTCGTGCCCGATGCAATAGGGATAGGTCACAACCTGTTGGCCGATCCGACCGGTTGCATAGTAGTGCACATCCGATCCGCACACCCCCACCCGTTCCATGCGCAACAGAACGTCCGTGTCGTGCCGCAGAACGGGATCGGGCGCATCGTAAAGGCCCATCTCCCGTAAACCGGTCAGGAGCGCGGCTTTCATGGCGTAGCGGGGGGCAAGGAATTGAAATCCGGAATTGTAATCAGGGGCGGCAAATCCGTAGCCGGCGCTTCGGCCTCGGTCACGGGCTCCGTATCGTCTTGGCTCGGAGCAGGCGGGATGGGAAGGGTCACGGATGTTGCCGGTTGCGACCGCCTTCGTTTCAGCGCATTCAGCTTGCCCTTGACGGCATCGGTCCAGGCCGGATGCCGTTCGGCGGCCAAAAACAAATCGTAGACGGCCCGGGCTTCCTCGTGGCGCCCCAGCGTCTCCAGGCACCGGGCATGTCCCAGAACGGCTTGCGGGGTCAGGAAATGATCGGGCTGTTCCTCGGCGAACCGGGCGAAGCTGCGCAGCGCTTCCTGGATTTGTCCCAGCATTTCGCGACTGTGCCATTCGCCCATGCGCGCGGTATCGGCCATGAAATGATCCGGATGCTGTTCCTGAAAATCCCGATACAGATTCAGCGCCTGCGCATACTGGCCGTTATCGAAATACAACTTGGCGGCCTTGAGCCGAGCCAAAGGGGCAAGCGGCGATTTCGGATAGTCTTCGGGTATGCTCTCCAGTTCTTGCGGCGTTCGAGCCGTCCAGTACAGGTCGGACGCTTCGCCCAGCTTGGCCGCTTGTTTGTTTTTGTATCCCAAAAACACCGTGACAATCACAAGAGCGCCGGCCAGAGCGAATAGAACCGGGCGGCCGAATTGTTCATAAATCCCTTGCAGCGTATCGAGATCGGAGGAGGATACGGTTTTTTTTTCGGAGGTCGGCACTGTTTTTTCAGGCATAAAAGCCCCTTTTCAATCGTTGTGCACGCTTAAAAGCGCATGTTGAAAATCTTAACCGCGAAGATACAAAGCATGTCGTCGAACAGAGAAAATTGCGCGAATCACGCAACCGTCACCGTGGCTGTTCAAG
>SLMC01000167.1 GCA_007133745.1 Kiritimatiellia bacterium | reverse complement strand
CCCCGTTTGTGCTGGACGGCTCGCGACTGTATCTGCGGCGCTATTTCAATTACGAAAGACAGGTGGCGGATCGGCTGGGCGAAATGGCCCGAGGCGCGGCGGATGCGCTTGACGCGTCACTGAAGGCGAAGATTTTTGAGCTGTTGCCCGACAATGAAGATGCGAGGCGGGCGGCGGAAAAGGCCTTGACGCGCAAGCTGTGCGTGATCAGCGGCGGGCCCGGGACCGGCAAGACCTATGCCGCCGCGCGGATTCTGCATTTGCTGGACGCGACGAATCCCGGCCCGGGCGAACGGCTGCATGTGAAGGTGGCGGCGCCAACCGGCAAGGCGGCGGCAAGAATCGCGGAGAGCCTGAAAGCCGCCGACAAGCATTTGGAACCGTTCCGGCAGGCCGTGATCGACCCCGCCTGCACGCTTGAGCGTCTGCTGGGATACCGGCATGGCTCGCCCTATTTCAAGCATCATGCCGACAATCCGCTGCCTGCGGATGTCGTACTGATCGACGAGGCCAGCATGATTGACTTGCCCCAAATGGCCAAACTGCTTGACGCGCTGCGCGAGGACGCTCGCCTGATTCTACTGGGCGACATGCATCAGTTGGCTTCGGTCGCGCCCGGCAGCGTGATGGGTGACATTTGCCATTCGCACGCCTTGCGCGACTGCATTGTCGAGCTGAAGGAAAGCCGGCGTTTCAGGGTCGACACTCCGGTCGCTCAACTGAGCGAGGCGGTCAACAAGGCAAGAAGCGAGCAGGATGCCGAAGCCGTCTGGACTTTGCTGGAGACCCTGTCCGCGGCCGCGCCCGTCGAAGGCTCAGCCCAAGCGAGCCTGCATGCGCTGCAGGATCAAAAAAGTCTGGTTGACGATCGGGGCATGATCGATTCCGGCTTCGCCGAGGCTGTTTTGAAAGGCTACAGCGCGTTTCTCGGGGCGCAGAGTCCGAAGGAAGCTTTTCGGGCCTTGTCCCAATTCCGGGTCTTATGCGCCATGCGTCACGGCCCGTTCGGGGTAGAAACCGTGAACCGCCTGATCGAAAAGGTCCTGGCGCAGGAGTCGATAGACAAGACCAAGCTGGCCGCCGTTTTGCCGCCGCGCAAACTGAAACCGGTCGGCCCGTACTACAAGCATCAGGCGCTGATGGTTACACGCAACGATTACGAATTGAAGCTCTTCAACGGCGATATCGGCGTCGTGCTGCCAACGGAGTCCGGCAACGACCCGCTGGCCGTATATTTCGAGCCGGAAAGCGGGGCGAGCGATGCGCTGCCGCGGCAGATCTCGTGGCGGCGTCTTCCCGAGCATGAAACCGCCTTTGCCATGACCGTGCACAAATCGCAAGGCTCGGAATTCGAAAATGTGCTGCTGTTGCTGCCGAACCGGATGAATCCGGTCATGACGCGCGAGCTGGTCTACACCGGCATCACCCGCGTCTCGCGCCATATAGACCTCTGGGCGAAAAAGGAGCCCTTCACGCAGACCGTTCAAAAAAGCGTCAAACGCTTTTCCGGATTTCTTTTATGTTTGCCTTAATCCCGTCGTCGTGGCACCTTGGTTGCCTGGGTTAACGGTCTTTCAGGCAAATCGACAAGGAGCGTTTTATGGGCGGCATGTTTGGCGCGACCAGCAAGACGGATTGCGTGTGCGACATCTTTTTCGGTACGGATTACCATTCGCATCTGGGCACGATGCGCGGTGGCCTGGCCGTGTTGAACGACGGCGGTTTCACGCGTTTCATTCACGACATTACCAACACGCAATTCCGCAGCAAATTCGAGGACGACATCGTCAAGATGAAAGGCTTGTCCGGCATCGGCGTGATCAGCGACTATGAAGACCAGCCTCTGCTGATCAATTCCCACCTGGGTCCCTACGCGATCGTCACGGTGGGGGTGATTCGCAATTTACCGGATTTGATGCGCCGGGCGTTCAAGAAGCGGACCACCCATTTTTCGGAAATGAGCTACGGGGAAACCAATCCCACCGAGCTGGTGGCCACGCTGATCAATCAGGAGGCCACGTTCGAGGATGGCATCCGCAACGCGCAAGAAAACATCGAAGGCTCGTGCAGCATGCTGTTGCTGACCCGCGCCGGCATTTACGCGGCCCGCGACCGTTTCGGCCGCACGCCGCTGATCGTCGGTCAAAAGGACGGGGCGGTCGCGATCGCCTCGGAAAGCTGCGCGTTCCCGAATCTCGATTACGAGCCTGTTCGCGATTTGGGGCCGGGCGAGATTGTGTTGGTGACGCCCGACGGCATTGAACAGAAAAAGCCGCCGCTGGACACGATGCGCGCGTGCGCTTTTCTTTGGGTCTATTACGGCTACCCGGCGTCCTCCTACGAAGGCATCAATGTCGAGGACGCCCGCAACCGCTGCGGACGCGCGTTGGCGCGACGCGACGACACGCGCATGGATTTCGTGGCCGGCATCCCGGATTCCGGCACGGGCCACGCCATCGGCTACGCGGCGGAAGCCGGCATTCCCTACAAACGGCCTTTCGTCAAGTACACCCCCACATGGCCGCGCAGTTTCATGCCGCAGGATCAGCGTGTCAGGAACCTGGTCGCCCGCATGAAACTGATTCCCATCAGAGAACTTATTCAAGGGCAAAGCATCATGTTCTGCGAGGATTCCATTGTGCGCGGCACCCAGTTGCAGGATATTATCCGCCGCATCTACGGTTATGGCGCCGAGGAAATCCATATGCGCGCCGCCTGTCCGCCCCTGATCTTCGGCTGTCCCTATCTTAATTTCTCGCGCAGCCGGTCCGCACTCGAGCTGGCCGGCCGCAAAGCCATACTTGAACTGGAAGGCGAGCAGCCCGAGTCTTTGACCGAGTACGCGCACCCGGATTCCGAAAAACATGCGGCGCTCGTCGAGAATATTCGTCAGCGGCTTAATTTGACGTCGCTGAAATATCAGCGGCTGGACGACATGATCGACGCCATTGGCTTGCCGGACACCCATCTTTGCACCCATTGCTGGACAGGGTGCGATTCCCCATGCGAACGCTGACCCGCGCGTTTTACGATCGCGACACTGTCGCCGTGGCCCGCGACTTGCTCGGCTGTTGGCTTGTGCGGGACGTGGGCGGCGTCCGGCGGGTCGGGCGCATCGTGGAAACCGAGGCCTATCTCGGCGGGCAGGACCGCGCGTCGCACTCCTCGCGCGGCATGACGGAGCGCAACCGGGTCATGTTCGGGCCGCCGGGCCATGCCTATGTCTATTTGGTGTACGGCATGCATCATTGCATGAATGTCGTGACTGAACCGGTCGGCACGGGCGCGGCCGTACTGCTGCGGGCGCTGGAGCCGGTCGAAAACATCGAGGGTTCGACGCGCGGGCCCGGCCTGCTTTGCAAGGCCATGGGGATCGACCGCACCCTGAACGGACGCGATTTGTTCGGCTCTGATTTTCGCATTCTGCGCGCGGCAGACTCCGCGCCAGCCATAATGCGCCGTCCGCGGATTGGCGTGGACTATGCCGGCCCGCGCTGGTCCCGACGTCTTTTGCGCTTCTGCATTCGCCGCAATCCTTTTTTGTCCCGGCCCTGAAATACACGGGGAGCCATAAGGGCAAACAACCTGATCTCGCCGGAAAATGATTTGGCGCTTTTCCGGCAAGTTTTTCTTCGACGCCCAAGGCCTTGCACGAACGTTTAAGCAGGTCGACTAAGTGTAAGCGACAAAGCGTGGCGGTTAAGGGATCGTTTAAGAAAACGCGTAAGTGTCTGACGCTTCAGGCTTTTCCAACACTTAACCCCCACCCTTACCCGACCTGTTATTATGCTTGCTTGTATTATGTTGGCATGCATAATATCTGGCGGAGGCCTTGCATACCGCTTTCCCTAGTTTCGCGGACGTACCCTATCCCGACTGGCCGACCTTGCTGAACCGCTTGTCGCATGATGCCCGCCAGGCCAATTGGCATGGACCGCTGATCCTCGATGAGTTCCCCTATTTGGTATCCGGAGCCTCGGAGTTGCCAAGCGTTTTGCAGAAAATCGGGAAGCGCTCGACGAGCTTGTGTGCTCACCGTTTTCTGAAACCGCGAGCGGTTTCAGAAATACGGTGGAGCGACTTGTTAGCCAAAGTTCGCTATGCTGTAGCAAGCTGATAGGAGAATTCGTTTACATTGGTCTGATCTTTTGCATGCTCTACGGTCATACTGACGACATGACCATTCTTGTCTACCTCGACCAAAACGTCCTCGTTCAGGTCGAAGGTTTCCGCTATGTCATGGCTGCTGAAAGTTAGCATGAGCGTGTCTGTGTCTGTAAAATATTTCGCCTGCATAACATCTACTCCTTAAACCTTCTGTCGAAAAATGCGTTGTGAACAGTTTCGCCATCTTCAAGCAGGACAACCCTCAAATATTTGTTGTCTGCTGCAATGATCTTCTTCCATCTGCGAATGCGTCCATCCGACTGTATCAAATCGGCCATTTCAACCCTTTTACCGGGGTCTAAAGGAAGGATTTGATCTTGTCTCCGGCAATGTATCGGGATAACGACTTGCCTTCAAGGTGAAAATGCGCCTGCTTGCGCATGAGGGTTGATGGTTGATAGGATCGGCGAAGATTACAGCGAAGCCTGTTCCGCGTCCAGCCATTCCGGCTCCACGAACACACGAACGCACGAACATACGAACGCACGTTCTTCCGTGTATCTTCCTTTAAACTTCATTCACCACCGGGACAAGCCCGGCGGAATCCAGCCGCCCGCCGTGGCCCGCTGCCACCCTCGACTTCGAAAGAGCCACAGCTTAAAAAGAAATCTTGCGAGCGGACGAAAAATCGCGTATGTATGGCGGTCAAGTCGAAATCGGCACGGAGAAACGCCTGCGAACAGGAGCGAGGAACAGCCTATGAGCGGTCACAGCAAGTGGAAAACGATTCAGCACAAAAAAGGCGCAGCCGACGCCAAGCGCGGCAAAATTTTCAGCAAGCTGTCCAAGGAAATTTCCGTGGCGGCTCGGGAAGGCGGGAGCGATCCGGAAAAGAATGCCGGGCTCCGCACCGTGATGCAGAAGGCGAAGGCCGCCAATATGCCGGCCGACAATATCGACCGCGCGGTCAAGAAGGGCGCGGGCGAAATGGGCGGAACCCGATACGACGAGATCGTTTACGAAGGGTTCGCGTCCGGCGGCGTGGGACTGGTGGTCTCGTGCCTGACGGACAACAAGAACCGGTCGGGCGCCGAAATTCGCCATCTTTTCACAAAGTATGGGTCCGGTTTCGCCGCGCAGGGGGCGGTATCCCGGAATTTCGTGCGCAAGGGTCAGATTTTCGTCGAAGCCGAAGGGGTCGACGAGGATACGCTGATGGGCATTGTGCTCGATGCCGGCGCCGAGGACATGCGCCAGGATGACGATGTCTTTGAAATCGTGACCGAGCCGTCCGCGTTCGCCCAGGTCATGGATGCGCTGGAAAAAGACGGTGTCAAGGTCGGGAGCGGGGAAATATCGCTGATTCCGACCGTCACCGTGCCGATTACAGACAAGGCGACTGCGGCGTCCATTCTCAAGTTCGTGGGCGATTTGGAAGATCACGACGACGTGCAGTCCGTATTCAACAACATGGATGCCGACGACAGCCTTCTCGAGGAACTCGAAGATGCATGACGAGGTTCGGCGCGTTGCCGAAGGGGATCGGGACGAGTCCGCTCCTGTTCGGCGCGTACTGGGCATTGATACGTCATTGCGCTCTACCGGTCTGGGCGTTGTAGAGGCCGCAGGCAACCGTTATTGCATGACGGATCAGGCTGTGCTGAAGAATCCTGCCTCGCTGCCGTTGACCGCCTGTCTGCTCCGTATCCGCGAGGGCGTGTTGGACATGATTCGGCGTTCTGCGCCGACCGCCGCCGCCATCGAGGGCGCGTTCTTCCAGAAAAACGCCCGGACAGCCATGATTTTGGGCCATGCGCGCGGCGTGGCGCTGGCCACCTGCGCCGAGGCCGGTTTGCCGGTGTTTGAATATGCGCCGCGCAAAGTCAAGCAGGCCATTGTCGGCTTCGGCGGCGCCGAGAAGGCGCAGGTCCGTAAAATGCTGATGACGCTTTTGGCTCTGGATGCCGATCCCCAGGAAGATGTCGGCGACGCCCTGGCCATCGCTTTGTGCCATTTGCACAATCAAACCGGCTATGCCGCCTTGAGCCCGAAATCTCTTT
>SLMC01000423.1 GCA_007133745.1 Kiritimatiellia bacterium | reverse complement strand
CCCATTCCATTATTCCATGGAATGACAGCGATTTTATTTGTCAGATTTCCTGCCGGGCGGGAATACCCTTTATGAAACGGAGGTAAAGCACAATCGACATTCGTCTCGTATCAAGGGGGTTGCCATGCCGTATCGTATTCTGGTGATGGGCGACAGCATGTCTCTGGCGCATGTGGCTCGGGCTATGGTCATGGCGCGTCGTCTGGCGCGCGAAGGGGCCGAAATCGTTTTCGCTACCGGGGCGGCTCATGCGGAACTGGCCCGGCGCGAAGGGTTCGATCCCTGCGAGATGCATTGCGTACCGCCCGCCCGCGCCTACGAGGCCATCCGCAAAGGTTCGCACATTTTCGACATGCCCACGCTCGTGCGCTATGTCAAATCGGATTTGGCCCTGTTCCAGCGTGTCCGGCCCGATCTGATCGTCGGCGACATGCGCCTTTCCCTAAATATTTCCGCCGAACTGGCCGGCCTCGAATACTGGAATGTCCTGAGCGGATACATGACCAACCATTACGCTGCGCCGCGTCGGGCGCCGCGCACGCTTCCGCTGACCCGATTGCTGGGCCGACACGTCAGCGCCATCGTATTCCCGTCGCTCATGCGCGTGATCCTGCGTCAGTTTTCCGCCAGCTTCCGGCGCCTGCGCCGAGCCTGGGGCCTGGCGCCGGTGCGGGACATCTTCGACGTGATGGCTTCGCCGTATCGCAACCTGATCGCCGATCTGCCCGGCTATGCGCCCTGCGCGGATCTGCCCGACCATTTCGATTATGTCGGCCCGCTGCTCTGGGAGCCGAACGCGCCCGATCCCGCCTGGCTCGATCAGGTCGCGCCCGACCGCCCGACCGTGTATGTCACCATGGGCAGCACTGGCGACCCGAACGCGTTGCGCAGAATTCTGACCTCCCTGCGCGACAATGGCTGGCAGGTTCTGACCACCACCGGCACGCATGGCGCAGCGCCCGACGGCGTCTTCGCCACCGATCTGGCGCGTGGCTCGACCCTGTTGCAGCGCAGCCATGTCACCGTCTGCCACGGCGGATCGGGCACGGTGTATCAGTCCGTGGCCCACGGCGTTCCGGTTGTCGGCCTGCCCACCTTCCACGATCAGGAAACCAACATGGAACGCGTGGAGGCGCTCGGCTGGGGCGAGGGGCTGGATCCGAACCGCTGGCGGCCGGCGGATCTGCATGCCGCGCTGGCCCGGGTCCGCTCCGCCGAATGCCGGACAGCCGTCGCGCGCGGACAGGAAGCCATCGCCGCTTCCGTCGCCCGCTTCGAACAGACATCCTGGCTGTCGCCGCGGCGTGCCGGCGTTTACCCGGTCGCGGCTGAATCCGAAGCCCCAATGCGCTGCGGCGGCATCCCGCAAATGTGCGGACATTCCTGAATCCTCGCTAATCCTAAAATAAGCGAGTTTAAAAAACGGGACTTCTAACCGCCTCCGAACGAGCGGCCGCCGTTCCAAAATCCGACCCAATCAGCCATCGAAGAGCCAAGTTCAGGATGTTTTTGGCGTCATCAGCCGTCATGTCGCTTGTCGCGTTGTTTTCACGGGTCCTGACCGCATGCTTCTCCTTGCGTTTCAGAGGCCTGTATTCCGCCTCGTCCAGCGCTTGTGCCCGCGCAACCAACGCAGGACTGGCATCCATGCCGAAAGCGACGTTCGATTCTTTGCTTGCGGTTCCTTAATATCTTCGGGTATATTTTGCTCACTCGAAATGCCCCCTTTCTTTGGCTTTATTGAATTTCGCAAACTCAACATTAGCCAAGTCTGGCGGGCATTTCGAGCATTTTCTTCTCGTATCGACTAAAAAATCACGCTTGTATAAGGATTAGGACCTGATCCTCATGGCCATCGATTCCATCGTCACGCGGCGTTTCAGGCGGCATGCTCTATATGCCGCAATGATCTCGGTCATCGGCGTATTGGCCGGATACAAAGGGATTTTACCAGTCTTTCGAAGCCATCTCATGGATTATCTTGATATCGGCGACTCCGGTTTCGGACTGCTTCTCAGTGTTGGGTTTCTCCCGGGCCTGGCCAGCGGACTTCTTGGGGGACAGTTGATCGACCGCTGGGGGCCGCGCCGGGTGATCCGAATCTGCCTTGTCGGGATAAGCTGCGGCATGTTGATCGTTACCTTCGCAGGTCAACGCTTCCAAGCATTTCTTCTGGCAACGGCAATTTCCGGCATTTTCACCGCTCCGTTGTTCATTGCCATCAGCGCGTACCTTTCCAAGCTTTTCCCCCGTAATCAACGGCAGGCGATCTCGCTCAATCTCGCTTCGTCAAGCATTGGCGGCATGATGTTTCCGTTCGTGGCCGAGGGTCTGCTGTCGCTTGCCGAAAAGAGCGGAACGATCCGATTCGCACATGTTCTACACCTGCCTTTTTTCATTGTCGGCATGTTGCTTCTTTCTCTCAGTTTCATCTACCGCCCCAACACCGCCACGCCGGTTCACACCCTGCCCGACGCGCCAAACAAAGCAGGCCCACGCTGGTCCTGGCGCGACTTTCTTCTGCCGCGCCGCGCTTTTCTTCTTGCCATGTTAATTACGATGCACGGCACGTCCGATACGATCCTGTATTTTTGGATGGCCCGGTTCCTGGAGAGCGCATCCTTCCCGGAGCAGCCAATCAAACCCGGTGTCGTGCTGTCCGGCTTCGCCTTGGCCTATCTTGTTGCGCGCGGACTTCTTGCGCTGTTGCCGGGCCATGTAGCCCGGCGCGCATTAATGATGGTTCCGGGCCTTCTGGGCGGCGGGATTCTGATTTTCGGTATACTGACGCGCAGCTATCTGCTGACCTCCGCAGGCTATGTGCTGGGCGCCTTTTGCTGGTCCTGCGAATACCCCGCTCTCATCAGTTCACTGCTACGCCATGACCAGCGTCGTTTCGGAGCCGCTCTGGCCATCTCCGGCATGATGACGGCTCTCGCGATTTTTACGGGCATGAACGCAATGGGCTTGTTGATCGATCATATCGGGGAACCGAACATGTGGAAGGCCATGCTGCTGCCGGTCTTAGGGTTTCCACTGGTCGGCGTTGGAGGCGGGATATGGCTGTTGCTGTTCGACAAACCGCGCAAATCGCAACCGGGTTCGACAGGGTAATCGGAAAGCATTGGCCTAATAGTGTGGGGATAAAGAATGCGACGACGTTTATCAGGAGAAAATCATGACATCAGAATGCTCCACGTTTGATGTTGCGTTCAACCATGACGGCTTCGGCATGCTTGCCGAGTTGGCAGAATCCGGCATGACAGAGGAGGATGCCTCAAGAGTACTTGTTGACCCGCTCGTAAATTCCGCCGTTACGGCAATCGACTGGTGCATTCTCACAACGGGACAACATAACTGCCGCACGCGACACAAGAGAGGCTTCGTCGGTGACGGACAAGGGCGCGAGATTGATCGTCTGATCGGCAGGGTTGTGGCGCACTATAACGCCCAGCCGAACGATCTCTTGGACATCGTGATTGAACGTGGTCAAGCGGCAGGGATTCGTGTGTTCGGGAATATCAGGCTCAACCATGGCGCCCTCAATACGGACAAGCTCCTCTCTTGTCCAGGGTGCAATGCTGGCCAGAAGAAGGATTTCAGGGATCGTTCGTTCCACAATTACCTGTGCGAACTTGTCGAAGACCTCCTTGCCAAAGGAGTGGACGGCATCAGTCTAGACTTCGAACGCAAGGCTCCCTTCTTCCCGGACGAAGCTACCGACGCAGAACGTATGCAGGCGTGCGCTCAGTTCCTGAGACGGATACGCGCTCTGACCGATAGGCCAGTCATTGTGCGCGTGTGCTACCAACCCTATAAGGGCGCCCCCCAGGGACAAGCCCCGGAACAGTGGATAAGAGATGGTCTCGTCGATGTTGTGGCGCCTGCTACTCATAACCACGAACCGGATACCCTCGACTGGCCGTTTGATCGCTTCTTAGAGGCGGCGCGGCGCTCTGCCCGTCCATGTGCGATCTGGCCGCAGATCTGGCCCACGGGAGAAAAGTGGCAAGCAGGCGATCTGCATTCTCCGGGCGCTATCCTGCGCCGCGTGGAAGACATACACGCGCAGGGCGCGCAGGGGGTCTACTTCTTTAACTTCTGCTGCTTCGGGAGCCAGTCGCAGTATGTCCAAATGTTCCGAGAGATGGAGCGCAGACCGGTGGCGAACAAGACGGATGCAGGGGACGCTTGATAGCGCGCCTGACCCGCGACGTTCGCATGTGAAAATGGAGACGACCAGATGGAAAGCTATCCTCTTGTTGACAGTCGCATCATCGCGCAGGTGTTTGCCATGCGGCGCGAAGTGCAGCATCCCTCGTTGCTTCATGATGAACCGGTGATGCCGAACGCGCAGGCCTATGGCAGTGTTCTGCGCGACCGGGACGGAAAATGGCGCATGTGGTACCTCGGCGCTCCCGTCTACAGCGGATACTATGCGCACAGTGTGGATGGATTGAACTGGCAGCGCCCCACGCTGGACTTGGTGGCAGCCGAGGTGCGTGGCGAACTGAACGGACCCAACGCATTTCTCTGTGCGAAACAAAAGGATATCAACGGGAAGTGGCTGGTTGAAGAAAAGGGGCCGGAAGGATTTTGCGTTCTTGACGCTGAACAGACCCCTCATCCCGCTGCAAGGGGACGCTTCACGGCTCTGTACCTGGCCCGACGCAAAACTGAATCAGGCATGTATATTGCGCATTCAGACGATGGCATTCATTGGAGGGCCGATCAAGACCATGCCGTGATCCCTGGCTGGCGCGATACATCCAGCGTCCTCCTGTACGATGCACGGCTGAAAAAATATGTGTGGTACGGACGTCCGACAGCCACCGCCGCACCCCGCATGCATGCCAATCGTGTCATCGCCCGCAAGGAAAGCGAAGACCTGATTCACTGGACACCGGATCACACGGTGATGGACACGGATGACGCCGACGCCGATCCGTACGATCTGGTGGACGAAGCGGCCTTGCGCGCGGGCAAGGATGCGATCTCTGCGGCGGAACGGGCGAAAGCCTGGTCTGAATTGACCGAAAACGCGCGCGTGAGCGACAAGCAACCCCTGGTCCGCGGGCGGAACCGGCAGTGGTACGGTATTACCCCTTTTCCGTACGGGAATCTCTACCTGGGAATAGCATGGATGTACGACATTCCGAGTGGCGATATATGGACGGAACTGGTTCACAGCTATGACGGCATTGACTGGCGACGCGAAGCGATGCGATTGCCCTTCATTCCGCGGGTCCGTGGCGTTTGCGCCTGCACGATGGCATCGCCGCCGATTGTGGTGGGGGATGACATTTGGATTTACGACTCCGTCCAAGACAAGAATCATCACGGTGTTCGCAATCTCCTTGTGAAGCAAGGCGTCCGGGCCATGTCGTTGCGGCGTGACCGATGGGTCGGATACTCGGCCGGCCATTGCCCGGGCGAGATACTCACTCAGCCTTTCGAGAAGCCGGAAAGCATACACCTCAATGCCATGACCGCCCACAACGGCTGGCTGAAAGTCGAAGCGACCGATGCTGAAGGCTGCACGGCAGAAGGGTTTTCGCAAGCAGATTGCGAACCGATTTCTGGCAACGGACTTACTCTTATTCCTCGATGGCGATCCGGCAAGACACTGGGGCATATCAAGGAATCGGTGGTTCGGCTGCGCTTGCATGCAAAACACGCAAGCATCTTTGCGTTCTATGTCGAGCGTGCCCGTCACGGTTAAGACAGTCTCGCCCGGCAGAGATTCGAGTGTAAGCGTACGTGTTCCTTCGGCTTTGCCCGGCTTCTTGCCCTCCGCCCCTTTTCGGACAGGCTCTAGCTGCGCCTGACCAACGCGGCACGTTTGGCTATCGGAACACCACATCCAATGCCCGCACCTTGACCGGGGCCGGTCTGCTGTGTCTGGAGCTCTCGGGAAAGCATGGGCATCCGGCCACGTTTGCCTCCGCCCGATATCTGATGAACACATACGAAGAACTTCCGAATTCCAACAATGCTTTGTACGGCTTGTACTATACGGCGCAAGGCCTGTTTCAGATTGGGGGCGAGGAATTGAGACGATTTTCGGAATCTCGATGTAAAGCATACCTTTTTATTGCGGGACGCCCTTCTATCGGCATGAACCGTGCTCGGACAAATGACGGTTCTGTGAAAATTCCCGAAACGCCCTTGCT
>SLMC01000108.1 GCA_007133745.1 Kiritimatiellia bacterium | reverse complement strand
CAAATCGTATGACTCGTCCGCAAGCGTCCGCGAAAAGGCCGTTAACCATAGCCTTGGCCGGCAATCCCAATGCGGGCAAGACCACTTTGTTCAACGCCTTGACCGGGGCGCGTCAGCATGTGGGCAATTATCCCGGCGTGACCGTCGAGCGCAAGGAAGGCGAGGCGCGGTTAGGCGATCGGCGCTTCACGCTGATCGATCTGCCGGGCGCCTACAGTCTCTCGGCCCGCAGCGCGGAGGAAATTGTCGCCCGCAATGTGCTGATCGAGGAACGGCCGGACGCGGTGGTCGCCGTGGTGGACGCGTCGAATCTCGAACGCAACCTTTATTTGGCGGTGCAGTTGGCCGAGCTGGGCGTGCCGCTGGTCATCGCCTTGAACATGTGGGACACCTTGGAGGCCAAGGGGCTGACGGTGGATCTCGAACGCATGAGCTTGCTGACCGGCGCGCCCGTTGTCGCGACGGTCGGCAACACGGGACGCGGTGTGCGCGAGTTGATCGAGGTCGCGGCCCAGGTGGCGGAAGGCCTCCGAACGGTTCAGCCGCATCAAGTGGACTATGGCAGCGAAATCGAGCCGCATGTCAAAAAGCTTCAGGCTCGCATCGAAACCTTGCCGGCATTGCGCAGTCGCGCGCGCTGGTTCGCACTGAAAACGCTGGAAGGCGATCCAGAAACGCGTCGGCGCGTAACGGCGCTGTGTGCCGAATCGTCCGCCGCCCTGACCGCCGATGCCGAACGGCACCGCAAGCATATCGAGCAGGTGTTCGACGAGAATATCGCCGCCCAACTGGCGGACCGGCGCTACGGATACATCGCCGGCATTTGCGCCGAGGCCGTCATGCAAACGGGCGTTGCCCGCATCTCGCGCAGCGAACAGATTGATCGGGTCATGCTGAACCGCTGGCTGGGCCTGCCGATTTTCGCGGCGCTGATGTATGGCGTCTTCCACTTGACCTTCACGCTGGCCGAACCGATGATGAACGGCATGGAATCGGGATTCGCGCTGCTGGCGCATTGGGTCGGCGGCTTGTGGCCGTCAGGCTCGGAGAGTCTGTTGCGCAGTTTGCTGGTGGACGGTGTGATCGGCGGCGTTGGCGGCGTGCTGGTGTTTCTGCCGACGATCCTCCTGCTGTTTCTGGCCATCGCCACGCTCGAGGACAGCGGCTACATGGCGCGCGCGGCATTCATTATGGATCGGTTCATGCATGCCATCGGACTGCACGGCAAGAGTTTCATTCCCATGCTGCTGGGCTTCGGCTGCACGGTGCCGGCGATCATGGGCGCGCGAACGCTGGAAAGCCGACGCGACCGGATCACCACGATTCTTGTGCTGCCCCTCATGAGTTGCGGGGCGCGGCTGACGATATACGCCCTGCTGATTCCGGCGTTCTTTCCGGAAGGCTGGCACGCCGGCATTCTTTGGAGTCTGTACGCGATCGGCATTGTGCTGGCGATCCTGGCCGCCAAGCTTCTGCGCGGCACGTTGCTCAGAGGCGAATCCGTGCCGTTCGTCATGGAACTGCCGCCGTATCGGCTGCCCACCTTGCGCAGCATGCTGATTCACATGTGGGAACGCGCGGGCTATTTCCTGCGCAAGGCGGGCACCCTGATTCTCGGCGTATCCGTGATTCTCTGGGCCTTGTCCACCTGGCCGAAATTGCCCGAGGAGGTTCACGACGCGTTCCAGAGTCAACGCGCACGGATCGAGGCGGACACCGAAACCGCCGAAGCCGAGCGAGAAACACGTGTTCGCGACCTGGACTACGGCGAAGCGCAAGCGGCTTTGGAGCATTCCATTGTCGGCCGCGTCGGCCGCGCCATCACGCCGGTCTTCAAGCCGCTGGGCTTCGACTGGCGCGTTTCCACCGCCATGATCGGAGCCTTTGCGGCCAAGGAAGTGTTTGTCGCGCAACTGGGCATCGTCTATTCGATGGGCGAAACCGACGAGGATTCAGGCACGCTGCGCGAAAGGCTGCGCGACGATTTTACGCCCTTGCAGGGCTTTGCCATCATGCTGTTCTGTCTGATCAGCATGCCGTGCGTCGCCACGGTCGTGATAACGCGACGGGAAGCAGGCGGCTGGAAATGGGCGGCGCTGCAACTGGTCGGGCTCACCGTGCTGGCCTGGGTGGTTACCGCCCTGTTCTACCAAATCGGACGTTTGTTCGCGTAGGCCCAGTGTTCGAAATTCAACAAAATGATTGAACGCCATGCAATAGAAATGATGCAAGAAGAACGAACGGACGAGGTGTACGATGCCGGAACAAGATATGAATTTTTCCATAGCGACACTGGGCGCGCCAACAATCGATGCGCCGCGCGACCAGCCGTTCTATGTGGATGACGGCCAGGTTGTGCTGCTGGATGCCGCGCGCCATGCGCACGATCCGGTCGACCCCGCGCCGGCCGCCCTCGAAATGGCCGGGCCGCGCCGAAAACTTTTTTTCGAACCCGCCCGCGTTCGCGCCGCCATGGTGACCTGCGGCGGGCTTTGTCCGGGACTCAACGACGTGATTCGCGGATTGACCATGGTCCTGTGGCACCGCTACGGGGTGCGCGACATTCTCGGCCTGCGTTACGGCTACGAGGGGCTGGTCCCGGAGTCCGGGCACGAACCGATGACCTTGACCCCCGACCGTGTGGAAGACATTCACCAGCATGGCGGCACCATTCTGGGCTCCTCGCGCGGACATCAATCGGTGGAACGCATGGCCGACTGGCTTGTCGGACATGGCATTCATATTCTTTTCGCCATCGGAGGCGACGGCACCCAGCGAGGGGCTTGGGCCTTGACGCAGGAGGTTCGGCGCCGAAACTGGCCCCTGGCGGTCGTGGGCTTGCCCAAAACCATCGACAACGATATTTCCTTCACGCGCCGCACGTTCGGATTCGAGACGGCGGTCGCCATGAGTCAAGCGCCGATCGCCGGCGCGCACATGGAAGCCAAAGGCGTGCGCAACGGGATCGGACTGGTCAAGCTGATGGGCCGCGAATCGGGTTTCGTGGCGGCCTACGCTTCGCTGGCCTCGAGCGATGTCAATCTTGTGCTGATCCCCGAGGCTCCGTTTCGCCTGGAAAAAGTCTTCGCCTACCTGAAACGGCGGCTGGACGAAAAGGCCCATGCCGTCGTGGTAGCCGCCGAGGGGGCCGGCCAAAAGCTGGCGCCGGGCGAGGGAACGGATGCCTCGGGCAACCGGAAACTAGGCGATATCGGCGTTTTTCTGGCCGGAGCGATCGCCGGGCATTTCAAGGAACAAGGCATGGCGGCGAGCGTTAAGTATATCGATCCATCCTATATTATCCGCAGCGCACCGGCGAACGCGGATGATTCGGTGTTCTGTTTTCAACTGGCCGAGAATGCCGTCCATGCCGCCATGGCCGGGCGGACGGGCATGGTCGTAGCCTACTGGAACGACCATTTCGTTCATGTTCCCATGGACATAGCGGCCTCGGAGCGCAAATCCATCGATCCGTCCGGTTCGCTGTGGCGCAGCGTTCTCGAAAACACCGGCCAACCTTTTGATTTGGGCTGACGCAACGGACCGGACGCGCTTCCGCGTCCGGCATGGCCGACCCGGGAAGCCGGGCCGCTCCAAAATAGGCGCGGCAAGGCCAAGCGGCGCTCAAACGCAGAAGCGCCTACGCAAAGGAACCCGATGAGTGAAACGATCCATGACTTGCGGACGCAACTGAAAGACGAGGCGGAAAACTATGGCGCGAAGGCGCTCGGCGTGGCCGATCTCGAAGCGTTGTCGCAACGATATCCCGATGCGCTGGCGTTGGTTCCGGCCGGATTTTCGCGCGCGGTCGTCACCGGCATTCGGCTGAGCGATGCGGTTCTCGAAACGGTCGAGGATCGGCCGACAGCGCTGTATTTCCACAACTACCGGCAAGCCAACTATCAACTGGATCGCCTGGCATTCGTCTTGGCCGACCGTATTCAGACGGCGGGCTATCGATCCCTAGCCATTCCGGCCTCGCAAATTTTCGCGCGCGACCCGATGCGAGGGCAAGTCTCGCATCGGCTGCTGGGTCGGGCGGCGGGGCTGGGCCATATCGGACGCAGCGGGTTGCTGGTGCATCCGCGTTATGGCGCGCGCATGCGCTACATCTCCGTATTGACCGACGCGCCGCTTTCCGCCGATGTCCCGTTCGAGGGCGATTGCGGAGCCTGCCGAGCCTGTCAGGCGCCCTGTCCGGCCGCCGCCATTCGGGACACGCCCGAGACGTTCGACTTGGACGCCTGCTATCGGAAACTGAGCGAATTCACCCGCATCCCGTTCGTGGGCCAGCATATCTGCGGCGTCTGCGTCAAAGCCTGCGCGGGATCGAATTAAGCGTTCATTTCCATGATCTGCCGGACAATCGCGCCAGCGCCCAGTGCATTGGCAATAATGCTCACGACGAACGCTGCCGACCAGGCGAGCATGACGTTCTTGCAGTCGTATTCCTTGACCTTGACCCATCCGTAGATGAACGGGAACAGGCCGCAAACGATACCGAGAATGCCCAGCCCGACATTCTCCTTGAATATCTTGATCAGCACCATAATCCAACATACAAAGCTTACCACGCTTGCTGCCGCCAACACGATCATCATAAGGTTTTCCATCGTCCTCGCTCCTTTCCTTGTTGCGGTTAACCAACCATTTAGGACACGCAAACAGTTTCACAATTTTTTTGGGAACGCCAGTATTTTTTCTTTCAGTATGTAAGAGGGACTGTGTTTTCACGGAAAGGAGCGAGCATTTGCGCATGGCAAGGATCAAGATGGTTGAATATTCCCTGCGCCAACGCGGAAAAAAGTCGGTGTAGGGGGTGGACATTGGCGACCCTATGCGATATGCTGTCTATTGAAAAGTGGAAAAATCTTAAAAATCGTACATGTCCACAGTGCGGGCCGGTCTGAATTCCGGCCTCGTTCCGTTGAAAAGGAGGAAAAACGATGAGCAAACAACTAATCGCATGTCTGTCGACCTTGCTGGCGCCGAGTTTGTTCCTGACCGGATGCAATCGCGGAAAAGAACCCGAGCCGGACGTTGAACCGGCGCCGGTGGCGGCTGCGGAGAGCGAACCGGCCGTTCCGGCAGAGGCGGATTCCGTGCAAAGACAAAATTGGGTTTCGCCCGCCACGGACATGGAGTTCGTCTGGATCGAAGATATGAACCTGTGGGTGGGACGATACGAAGTGACAAACGCCGAATATCGTCTGAAGACGCCGGATCATGATTCGGGAAGCTACCGCGAGCAGTCCCTGAACAAAGATCGTCAGCCGGTGACGCGCGTAAATTCGGAAGAGGCCAAGGCCTATGGCGCATGGTTGACGGAACAGGATCGCGAAACGCTGCCGGCCGGTCATCGCTATCGCTTGCCAAGCGAAAAGGAATGGCTGACCTATGCCCTGTGCGGCGGCGAACACGAATATCCCTGGGCCGCCGACTGGCCGCCGGCCAGCGGACAAGCGGGCAACTACAGGGATGTCACAGCGCACGGCACATTGAACCTGGAGACGGAGCTTGCCAATTACGACGACGGGTTCGCGGTCGCCGCGCCGGTCGATCAGACGTGGGCCAACGCATGGGGACTGCACGGAGTCGGCGGCAATGTCTGGGAGGCCTGCGTCTCGGACAACGATGACGGAACGCTGGCCGCCTGGCGTGGCGCCTCGTGGTACAATCATGATCAACGTCTGCTGAAAGCCTCGTACCGTTACGTCAGCGAAAGCGGACAACGACTCGATATCAGCGGATTTCGGCTGGTTCTAGCGCCGATCTCGCCGTGATCTCGCCGTTTGCGAGTATGTGGGGCGTGAGTGTGCGAGTGAAAACTCACAAACTCCCAAGCCACATACCCGCACATTTGGGTTGGGGGCGACAGCCCGCCTTGTGGCTTTCAGGTTAAAGAAAGGTGTGTCGTGGTTTGATTGTGTCCTCAGGACTGAAGGTGCTGCTGGCCGCGCTGGTCATGGCCATGCCACGGGTGGCTTGGTCGGAAGCCGGAGCCGAGACAGAAGAAATCAACATTGTGAAAAGCCGGTTCGTATCCGATTTGCTCAATAGCGCGCCGGACACGCCTGCTGTTCGATCTTTGCTCGAAACATTGAGCGAAGACGGGAGCTGGCCGGATATCGACTACAAGGACGTCTCCAACACCGGCTGGGATCATCGTCGGCATTGGGCACGTT
>SLMC01000115.1 GCA_007133745.1 Kiritimatiellia bacterium | reverse complement strand
GTTGATATGTGAAATCTTCTTGTATTCTTTAAATCCGCTTTTGTTTGTTTATAGGCGTTAAGGCCCCGGGAAATCCATTGCCGGAACTGTCAAATACTCCCAAACCCGCATACCCACACACTTGGGTTGCGGGCGTCAGCCCGCCTTGTGTTTTACAGCGCCGTATCGGCGCTATTCCACGCGCGTCATGGCGAGCAGAGTCTGGAAACGGGCGTCGATATCCGCGCGCGTCAGGTTGAGGAACGCGTCCAGGCTGAACGCTTCCACGCCGAACGAGGCCACAACGCTTCCGAAAAGCAACGCGCGGCGCATGGCCTTGTCATCCGTCGAGCCGGCCTCGGCCAGCGCGCCCATGAACGCGCCGGCAAAGGAATCGCCCGCCCCCGTCGGATCAACAACGGCATCCACGGGAAACGCCGGAACCAGAAACAGACCGGAGCGCGATGCGAGAACCGCCCCGTATTCGCCGCGTTTGATCACCACATGCGACGGTCCCCATCCGAGCAGAATGTCCGCGCTGCGCCGAATGGAACGCTCGCCCGTAAGCAATTCCGCTTCCTCGTCGTTCAGCATCAGCATGCCCGACCGCGCGATAACGCGCATCAAATCTTCGCGCGCAATCCGTATCCACAGATCCATCGTATCCGCCACGACAAAAGTCGCGGCTTGCGCCTGATCCAAAACATGCAACTGAAGATCGGGCGAGATGTTGCCCAGCAGAATGCAGGGCGCCTGTCGATAGTCGGTCGGCAACTTCGGCGAAAAGGATTCGAACACATTCAGATCGGTCGAAAGCGTGCGCCGCGCGTTCATGTTGCGTTCGTAGACGCCCGACCACCGAAACGTTTTTCCGTCCTGCTTTTGCAAGCCGCTCGTGTCAATGCCCAAACGCCGATACAGGGCTTCATAGGCTTCCGGGAAATCGGTTCCGACCACGCCGACCATACCGGTTTTCACGAAAAAGGAAGCCGCAGCGCATGCGTAACTGACCGAGCCGCCCAGAATATCCACTCGTTTTTCAACCGGCGTCTCGATCGTATCCAACCCGATCGATCCCACCACGGCCAAATGCAACGGGCGGTTCGCCGTCATCGTTTCGCTCGCTTTCGCCGTCATAATCTGTCTCCCTGTTCACTGTTCATCATTCATTTCATTCCGGGCGCCGCGGCGTTCCGAGTTGATTTCGTTGACGCTGACCTCGACGCGACGGACATCGCGTATGCCCAGTCCGCTGGACAGGCTTTCGCGAACCCGGCTTTGCAAGGTTTCGCAAATTTCGTGAATTTGCGGATCGGCCTTGACCCGAATGGCCAGCACGATATCCAACGCGCCCTTGAGCGGAACGACGCGAATGTTCATTTTGATGACGGACGGAAACTCGTTCGCCAGTTTCGACAGGTAGTCGGCGATGGCATCCGTGCTGATATTGACACGCCCACCCTCGTTTTCAAAGGAAAGAAAACGCCCTTTCCGCTTGCGTTTGAGGCCCGTGACCAAAAACAGCAGGGCCAGCAGAAGCATGCTCCAGCCCGCGCCAAGCGAAACGAGCCTTTCGGTGCGAGCCTGAGTCAGAAAGGCCTGCCAATGGCCTTCGGACATGGCGACCTGTACCAGAACCAAACCCGCGAAAGCCAAGGCAACCAGTGTAAACAGTCGAAAAATACGATGCCATGCGCTCATTGTTCACGCTCCTTTGCCTTTTGCAGCCGCTCCGTCAGCGCGTCAAGCGCCAGCACGTAGCCATGTCCGCCCAATCCCGTAATCTGGCCGATACATACCGGCGCTGTCAAACTCACATGCCGAAACGGCTCGCGGGCCAGCGTATTGGAAAGATGCACCTCGATGCACGGCAATCCGCAAGCCCGAATGGCATCGCGCAAGGCCACGCTGGTGTGGGTATAGGCCGCCGGATTGACAATCAAACCGTCGTACCGGCCCTCGCTTTCTCCGATACGCGTAACCAGAACGCCTTCCTCGTTGCTTTGAAAGGCGTCCACTTCGACGCCCAGTTTCTTTCCGTGCGCGACGACGCGCTCCATAATCCGATCCAGTCCGGCGTCGCCGTAAATATCCGGTTCCCGATTTCCGAGAAGATGAAGGTTCGGTCCGTTGAGCACAAGAATATTCATGGGGGTGTTTTCTCCTATTTTCGGCGCCTGTCGCCGGAAACCCTGCTGATCTCGGCCGCATCGCATTCCACGATCCGTTCGTTGTCCAGTCGCACCTTGATTTTTTCCCGCAAAAGATTTCGTCCGCAAACCCGGCCCGAACCCGCCGGGCATTCGACGCGAGCGCCTTCGTTGGGCATACGCCGTTCCAGGCGTCGATACTGATCGTACTCGTAGCGCAAACAGCATTTGAGCCGACCGCACATGCCGCTGATGGCGCCGGGATTCAGCGACAGTCCCTGCGACTTGGCCATGCGCACATTGACGGAATCGAAGCCTTGCAGCCATGTGCAGCAACACAGCTCGCGTCCGCAAGGCCCCATGCCGCCGATCGCCGCCGCTTCGTCGCGCACGCCGATTTGCGTCATGTTCACCCGCGTATTCAAATCCGATGCGATCGCGCGCGCGAGATCCTTGACGTCCGGACGGTCTTCCGCAACGAACGCGACCATCAGCGCAGCCCGGTCGAAACTGTAGCGAACCCGAACGAATCGCAACGTCATACCGGCCGCCTCCGCCTTGGCCGCGCAGGTATCTCTCGCCATCTTGCTCATCACGGCGTTTTCCTTGGCCTTGGCCTGATCCATCAGCGTCGCGCAACGAACAACGTGCCCGCTCGGCGTTTTGCGGATCGCGTCCGCATCGTCGGAGACCAAGCGCGTAACACGCCCGAAATCCGTGACGCGGTCGGTCTCGAAAAGGCACTGATCACCCTCGTGTATCGCCAAATTCGGCTCTACCCGGCAAAGCGCCGTCAAACCGTCTTCCGTCTCAATATGCGCTAAACGCGTCATGATCATATCCTCTTGCATGCCGTTCCGTCAACGCCAGGCTCCGAAAGCCATGTTCAAAGCCATGGATTCGGACACGTTTCTTTCCAGCAAACGATTCATATGTTCCGCAATGCCTATATTGTTTCGGGCCGAAGTCACCGGAATCCGGGCAGCCTTGGCCCGAATATCCGCCTGGCAATCGGCGTGTTCCAGAATTTCGTCTTCCATCCCGACGGTCGCCATCAGGACATCGCGATACCACGAAAGCATCAGCAGCACGATTTGCTTCCTTTTTTCCTTATAGCGGGCATCGATCCGCGCATTGAGCGTATTCGTCTCTTCCTCGACCGTTTCGCTATCGGTCTCGGCTTTTACCTCTTCGGCGGCCTGCGCCTTGATTTCGGCCAGAAGCCGAGCCGTTCGCTCGGCCAGCGCCATGGCCGTAACCGGGCCCGCGCCGCCAGCCTCTTTCATAATGGCCAGCGTCCGATCGCGCCATTCCGGCCGCAAGGCATCCGCCGCTCCGGCAACATTGACCCGCTGACAGCGGGAAACGATGGTCGGCAGCAAAAACTGGGGGCTGTCCGTCAAAAGCAGAAACAGCGTCTTCTCGGGCGGTTCTTCAAGCAGTTTCAAAAACGCGTTCGCCGCCTGCGCGTTGAGCCGGTCGGCGGCGTAAATCACGCAGGCCTTCCACCCGCCCGAAAAGGAGGTCTGCTGCATGCGCTGCTGCATGACGCGCATCTGCGCCACGGAGATGATGCGCGATTTTTTTTCCGGTTCCACCCACGTCAAGTCGGGATGCGCGCGTTCGCTTGCCTGTCGGCAGCCTGCGCATTGTCCGCACGGGGGCTGCGAGTCCATGCAAAACAGTAGTTGCAGAATCCGCCCGACCGCGTCGCGCGCAGGCCCCTGAATTGCGCCCGAGATCACGTATCCCTGCGCCATGCGCCCCGACTCGAGTCCGTGCCTGAACAAGGCAACCGTTTCGTCGACATTCATAGAAGCTTCTTCCTTGCCAACGCCCAGACATCCTGTTCCACAGCGTCGGCTTCGCGTTCTCCATCGATCGTGAAAATCCGTTCCGGATGTCGGCCCGCCCAGACCCGATAGCCGTCCCGCACGCGTTCGTGAAACGCGATATCTTGACCTTCCATGCGATCGTACGTCGCGTCGGATTCCGCCCGTCTCGCGGCCAAACGCCTTTGCCCTTCGGGCACCGACACATCGATCAGAAACGTCGCATCCGGCTCGATGCCGACTGTGGCCACGCGATTGATCGCAACAATGGCCTCCAGATCGGCGCCGCGCCCGAACCCCTGATACACGGCCGTGGAATCGGCGTAGCGGTCGCAGACGACCCACGCTCCCGAATCCAGCGCCGGCAGAATCACCTGACGCGTCAATTGCGCGCGACTGGCCGCAAACAACAGAATTTCCGCCTCCGAACAAAGCCCTTCCTGCGAAGGCGTATGCTGAACAAGCGCCCGAATCAGCTCGCCGGTCGATGTCCCCCCGGGCTCGCGCACTTGTACTGCGGTCAAGCCTTCGGCCCTCAACCTATCCGCCAAGCGTCGGGCCTGCGTCGATTTGCCCGAGCCATCGGGTCCCTCGAAAGTCAAGAAACAACCCCGTTCGCTCATGACTCGGCCCGCCCGGCCATCCGCTGCGCCTTAGGTCCGTCCGGCGTATCCTTGACAACCCATCCGCGATCTGCGATTTCGTCTCTCAATCGGTCCGCCTCCGCCCATTGCTTGGCTTCGCGGGCCGTCTGTCTGGCCTGAATCATGGTCTGGATCGCTTCGTCGGGCGTATCGTCCGTCTCGGCTTTCAAAAAACCCAGCACGCGGTCGCATGCGTTCAAGTGCGCCAGCAAGCCGGCCGCCTCGTCCGCCGTCAAAGCATCGCGATCCAACCGTCGGTTGCCTTCGTGCACCAGATCGAACAATGCGGCGAAGGCGTCCGCCATGCCTAAATCCTCGAACAGCGCCGCCCAAAAACGGTCTTTCGCCGCAGTCGCCCAATCGGGCGCCGACCCTTCGGCGGCGCTCCCTGCGACGCGTTCGCGCAAGCGCGCGCCAAACGCGTCCAATCGCGCCAGCGAAGCGCGAGCCGCGTCGAGCGCCGCAAACGAGAAATTCAACGCCTGCCGATAATGCGCGGAACACAGCACATAGCGCGCCTCGCGCCCGGTATAGCCGCGCGCCAGCACATCGCGCAGCGTGTAAAAATTGCCCAACGACTTCGACATCTTCCGGCCTTCCACGCCCAGATGCGCGCAATGCAGCCAGTATCGGACAAAGGGACGCCCGGTGGCCGCCTCGCTTTGCGCGATCTCGTTCTCGTGATGCGGGAAAATGTTGTCCACCCCGCCCGTATGCAGATCGAAGCTTTCGCCCAGATATTTCATGCTCATGGCCGAACATTCGATATGCCAGCCCGGCCGCCCGCGACCCCAGGGCGAATCCCAAGCCACGTCCCCATCCTCGGCGTCCCACGCCTTCCACAGCGCGAAATCGGCCGCGCTCTCCTTTTCGTATTCGTCACCGGCCACGCGCGCACCCTTTCGCATCTCAGTGGCGTTCAAACGCTGCAACCGCCCGTAGTTCTCGAATTTCGCAATGTTGAAATACACGGAACCGTCTTCCGACCGGTACGCGACGCCCTTTTCGAACAGCCGCCGGATCAGAGCGATCATCTCCGGGATATGCTCCGTGGCCGCCGGATAATGCTCGGCACGTTCGATATTCAACGCATCCATATCCTTGAAGAAAGCCTGCTTGAACGGCCGGGTATAGTCGTCAAGCGGCACGCCTTTCGCCTGCGCCCCGCGCAGCGTCTTGTCGTCCACATCCGTGAAATTCATGACCTGCGTGACGCGAAATCCCGCAACCTTGATCGTCCGCCGCAAAATATCCTCGAAGATATAAGCGCGAAAATTGCCGATATGCGCGAAATCGTAAACAGTCGGCCCGCAGGTGTACATGCGAACATGCCCCGGCTCCAGCGGCGCCAGAACCTCCATGCGTCTGGACAGCGTATTGTAAAATCTCAACTCCATCGTCGTCAAATCCTATTGTTCCTTGTTGATTGTTGTCGTTTGCGCCGTAGGCCCGACTTTCAGTCGGGCTCCTGATGGGCGGACTGAAAGTCCACCCTGCGTTTTTCCCTTCCCTTGCGCTACTTCGTCCGGCCATCCGGCTCGGGAAGCCGAGCCGCTCCATCGGATTGCGGAGTCCGGCCATTCC
>SLMC01000034.1 GCA_007133745.1 Kiritimatiellia bacterium | reverse complement strand
GCTCAGGAACAGGCGAACGCACGAACACTCGTTCATTAATCGAAAGCGGCTTATTTCCGCGCTTTGCCCCGGACAGCCTTGCGCGGACGCTCCTGCGTTACGCCAACACCCGTTTTGCGCTTGGCGGCAGTCGCCTCCGATTTGACGTTTCGAGATTCCGTTCCAATGGCAAGCCGCGCGCTAAGACCGGCGCCGTCTTCGACGGCGAGGCGGGGCGTAACGATCTCGCCCCGCACCATGCCGCCAACTCGAATCGACACGCTCTCTTCGGCGCGCACTTTGGCTGTCAGCCGTCCCCGCACCTCGATTTTCCGGCACGCCACAACCCGACTGAACGAGCAACGCGCCTTTTCGCCAACAAACAAATCCCGAAACGTCGCACGCCCCAAGTCGAGCGTTCCGCCTTTATCCATCTCCAAATCCTGGCACTCGATCTCCGCCTGACCCGTATCGGCCGCTACCCGTACCCGTCGCGCCACAATTTTCACGGCGCTCAATACGGCGCCCGGCGCCACGACAACCGTCCCAACGGTTTTGACCGGTTCCGACCATGGCCGATCCAGCGTATAATCCTTCGTCAACAGCGCTTCCCGACACTTGGAACAGAGCACGCTGTCCCCCATCCGGCCGGTCAGCACAAACCGATACCCGCATGCATAGCACAAAATGTCGAAGCGGGGCGGCAGCGCCGTACGACCGACATGCGGGGCTGGCGCCCCGCTTTTTTTGGCAGGCGCTTTTTTTCCGGACCCAGGCAAACGCGACCGCGACGGCGCGTATTTCGGGTCCTCGCCTCGCGGCTTGGCGCGACGCACCGCCTGCACGGACGCGAATCCGTCGATCATATTGGCGCGATCGCCATCCGCCATGACGCCCTACCCCCAAGGCGGCCTTCGGCCGCAAACAAAGTGATCAGTGATCAGTCATCAGCAACCCCTAGGGGTTAGGCGTTAGGGATTAGGGGTTAGGTGTTAGTCCCGAGTCCCGAGTCCCGAGTCCCGAGTCCCTAGTCCTTAGTCCTTAGTCCTTAGTCCCTAGCTCGAGCCTGTCCGAAAAGGTACAAGTATCTCAATATCCAATAATCAACAAGGAATGTCCAACAGAACATCGGAAACAGGAAAGGTAAGAATACACATTGGGCCCTGTTTGTCGCGGAACGTTTCGGAAAGTCTCAATTGGTCATTGGATATTCCTTGTTGGATATTCAGTTTGGTTTATCGTTTTCAGCAGTCAAGACCCTTTTCGGACGCCGTCTAGCTCCTAGTCCCTAGCTCCTATTCCCTAGCCCCTAGTCCCTAGCCCCTAGCCCCTAGCTCCTACCGCACCGGGAACGCCGCCGAACTGCGCTATTTCCGTCCGAACATCCCCGCGCCCTTGTTCTTGTCGTCCTTGGCCTCGTCTTTCCCCTCTGCGACGGCGGTGTCGCCGCTCTTGCCGCCACCCGAACGGTCGGCCGCAGGCACGCCCCCGGGATTGACCTCCGACTTTCCTATAAACGTTACGCCATCCTCGACCGTCAGGCGCTTGCTTTTGATATCGCCGTTGACACGGGCGGACGACTTCATTTCAATGCGGTCCTTGGCCACGATATTGCCGTTGATTTGCCCGAGAATCGAGGTGGACTCGACGGAAAGACTGCCCTTGACGACGGAAGACGCCCCGATCACGGCCTTGCCGCCGCAGGACAGATCGCCATCCAGTTTCCCTTTAATCTCGATATTGCCGGCGCACTTGATGGTTCCCACGATTTCCACGTCCTCGGCAATGACTGTTTTCACTTCGCTTCCAGCTTCCATGACGACCTCCCCGATGATTATTGATGTTTTGTTCCGCTCGACGCAAGCGCTCGGCTTTCGTACGCCCCGACAGACGGGACCGCGCCATATATACGAAACACCGTAGATAGCGCTCGCGCCTAATTTTGTCCAGCGCCGAATTTTATATGGACGCCATGCAAAAAATAGTCTAGTGTTCGCCGCTTGAATTTCAGAACAGGAACAAACGCCTCGCGAACAACGCGAGCAGTGCGGGCCAACAAGGGTTCGTCGAAGGACATGCATATGACCGTATTAATGCTGGGTTTGCCCAAAGGCAGTCTTCAGGACGCCACCTTTTCGATGATGCAAAAAGCCGGCTTCAAAGTGCAAGCCGGTCGGCGCTCGTACATCCCGTCGATCGACGACCCCGAGCTCGAAGCCCGGCTGATCCGAGCGCAGGAAATCAGTCGGTACGTGGAACTCGGCACATTGGACGCCGGCATCACCGGCTACGACTGGATCATGGAAAACGGTTCCGATGTGACCGAAGTGGCCGAATTGATCTATGCCAAACAGGGCTTGCGCCCGATCAAGTGGGTCGTCGCCGTGCCCAAGGATTCGCCGATCGCGACCGTGGCCGATCTCGAAGGCAAACGCATCGCCACCGAAGCGGTGGGCCTGACACGCCGTTACCTTGAGGAACACGGCGTATCGGCCGACGTCGAGTTTTCCTGGGGCGCCACGGAAGTCAAGACGCCGGAGATGGTCGACGCCATCGTGGAACTGACCGAAACCGGCCGCTCTCTGGCCGCCAACAATCTGCGGATCGTGGATACGGTTCTGGTATCCACCACGCGTCTGATCGCCAACAACGCGGCATGGGCCGACCCATGGAAACGCGCCAAGATCGAACAGTTGTCCGTCCTGCTGCAAGGCGCGCTGGCCGCGGAAAACAAAGTGCTGCTCAAAATGAACGTCGATACCGACCATGTGGACGCCGTCGTCTCGATTCTGCCCGCGCTCCATGCCCCGACCGTCAACAGCTTGAGGTCGGACGGATGGGTCGCCATCGAATCCGTCGTGGACGAAAGCGTGGTTCGGGAAATCATTCCCCGCCTCAAGAAGGCCGGGGCCGAAGGCATTATTGAAATCGGGCTCAACAAAATCATCGCGTAACAACGCGTCAAGGAGAACAGACCATGGGATCCGTCAAAAAGAAACGCGAAAAGAAAATGTCCAAACACAAGTACCGCAAGCGGAAAAAGGGCGACAGACACAAGAACAAATAGTGGGACAATGAAAAAGGCTCTGCTGCTTATTCTGGCGGGCCCGACGCTGTTTGGGGCTGGCTGCCGAACGGTTCAGCCCCCGTGGGACGGCGCCCTTTCCGCCGAAGACCAGGCGTTGGCCGAAGCCATGGCCTATTACGCTCAAGGACTCATTCACGAAGCGGAACTCGGCTGGCATTCGGAAGCAACGCTCCAGGCGTTCGCCAAGGCGGCCGAGCGGGCGCCGAACCAGTATCGTGTCCAGTACAATCTGGCCCTGGCCCATTTTCATCAGCAGCGGATCGACACGGCGCGGGCGGTTCTGGAACGTTTTTCCAAACGCAACCCCGGCCATGCTCTCTCGAAACTCGATCTGGCCGCCTTCGCTCAGGCCGGCGGGGATACGGACGCGGCCATCCGGCATTATCGGGAGGCCCTTCGGCACGATCCGCCCCTCGTCTGGCCCTATCTCGATCTGGCCCGGCTCCTGTTTCAAAAACAAAACGACGGCGAGGCGCTGATGGTTCTGGCCAAAGCCATGCGACGCACGGACGAACCCGCCGTTTTGCAGTTCTGCTACGATCATGGCCGCCTGTTCCTGTCCAACGGCGAATACGAGCGCGCCATCGGCTGTTTCGAGCTGATCGCCGAAAACACGGATCCGGAGCGGTTGACCCCCTCGTTTCTTCTTCAGCATGGCGCCGCCTACGAACGCTCGGGCCAATTCGAAAAGGCCGAAGCCGTCTTCAAGCAGTGCCTGGCCGTCTATCCCCGTACGCACGAAGTTCTCAACTATCTGGCCTACATGTGGGCCGAACGCGGCCTTCATCTGGATCAGGCGCTGGACTATGTCAAGCAAGCGCTGGAACAGCAGCCCGACAACGGAGCCTATGTCGACACGCTCGGCTGGATTTACTATCAAATGGGCCGCTATCCGGAAGCGCTGGAACAGCTCAAGAAAGCCAACCGCCTGATGCCCGACGACCCCACGATCACCGACCATGTCGGCGACGCCTACCATGCCTTGACCGACCGCGAAAACGCCATCCGTTTCTGGAAACAAAGCTACGCGCTCGACCCCGACAATGCCGAGGTCGTCGCCAAACTCGAGGCCGAAGGCATTCGGCCGGAGCCACCGACGCCGAAACCCAATGACGAAAAACGGCCCCATGACGAATAAATTAAAGGCGGCCTTGACCGTAGCCGGCTCGGATAGCGGGGGCGGCGCGGGAATCCAGGCCGATCTCAAAACCTTCGAGGCGCTGGACATTTTCGGAACGGCAGCCATCACCTGCGTGACGGCCCAGAACCCGGACACCGTAAACGCCGTTGTCCCCTTGAGTCCCGATCTGGTCGCCGAACAAATCCGCACCGTTTGTCAAGGCTTTCCCATTGCGGCCGCCAAAACAGGCATGCTGTATTCGGCAGAGATCATTGAAGCCGTCGGCAAGCTTGTTTGCGAACGGATCGTGCCGATTTGGGTGGTGGACCCCGTCATGGTCGCCACATCCGGCGCGCGCCTGTTGCGCGACGACGCCATCGAGGCGTTGCAAGACGTTTTGCTGCCGCACGCGACCGTGCTGACCCCCAATGCGCCCGAAGCGGAAGTTCTCTGGGGACACCCCGTTCGATCTGTCGAAGCGCTCAAGACGGCCACGCGCGACATCGGGCGGCGCTTCAAGACCGGCTGTGTCGGCAAAGGCGGGCATCTTCTGAACGCGGCGCATGACGGGGATACGGTCACCGATATCGTCTGGGACGGACACCGGCTGCACGAATGCGTCTGCCCTGCGGTTCCCGCCGCCGAAACACACGGAACCGGGTGCACGTTTTCGGCGGCGCTCACCGCATTTCTGGCGCGCAACCATCCGCTGCACGATGCCGCACGGCGCGCCCAGCAGTTCGTTTCCCAAGCGCTCCGCAACGCCCGACCGCTCGGGCGCCACACCCCGCTGCGCTGGCGGCACAAAGGTCGTTAGCGCCTTGTTTTGCCGATGCTGTCACAAAAAACATGGATAGATTGGAGGCGTGATTGTTTGTGAGTGTGTGGGTGCGTGAGTGTGTGGGTAAAAACTCACATACTCCCAAACCCACATACCCACACACTTGGGTTGCGGGCGAAGCCCGCCTTAATCGTCTTGGCGAGAGAGATACTTGAGGAGCTATGATTCGATCCGAACATATTGGCGATTCCGCGCTGTGGGACAAGCTGGACCGCGCGCCCTGGTCGTTCGATCTGGAAATCACGGCCCGCTGCAATCTCGATTGCCGACATTGTCAAATCAACCGGCCCACCAACGACGCCGACGCGCGCGGCCGTGAAATATCCGCCGCCCGCATCGCCGACATCGCCCGCCAGGCCGCCGATCTAGGCGCGGTCGGATGCCTGATCACCGGCGGCGAACCGTTGCTGCGCGAGGATTTTGCGGAAATCTACCTGTCGTTGAAACGGCTCGGCCTGCTGGTCTCCGTGTTCACCAACGCCACCCTGATCAGCGATGCGCTGGCCGACCTGTTCCGCCGCTATCCGCCGCGCATCGTCGAAGTCACTGTGTACGGCGTCACACGCGACACCTACGAAACCGTTACGCGACGGCCCGGTGCCTTCGACCGCTTCCGAGCCGGACTCGATCGGCTCGAAGACATTCCCGTTCGACTGAAAAGCATGGCGTTGCGCTCCAATCTTCACGAGCAAGAAGCGATCGCACGATTTTGCAAGGAACGCACCAAAGACTATTTCCGGTTCGATCCCCAGCTCAACCTGCGCTTCGACGGCGATCCGGCCCGCAACGAGGACATCCGGTCCGAACGCCTGACAGCCGAAGAAATCGCCGCTCTGGACAAAACCGATCCTCGGCGGAATCAAGCCCTGCGCGACGGCAAAGACGATCTGGTGTGCGAGGCATTTCAGAAACGCCAATGCGACCATCTGTTCCATTGCGGGGCCGGAAAACACAGCTTTACCGTCAGTCCCGAAGGCGTCTTTCGGCTTTGCCCGCCCCTGTGGGCGAAAGGAACGACCTGCGATCTCGCGGAGACGACGGTCGCGGAAGCCTGGCGCTCGCTCGCGCCCGCCGTTCGCGATCTCCGCTCCCGAAACAAAGCCTACCTCGACGGGTGCCGACGCTGTCCGCTGGTCAATCTCTGCTTCTGGTGCCCGGCCCATGCG
>SLMC01000225.1 GCA_007133745.1 Kiritimatiellia bacterium | reverse complement strand
GAGGCGTGATTGTTTGTGAGTGTGTGGGTGCGTGAGTGTGTGGGTGAAAACTCACATACTCACAAACCCACATACCCACACACTTGGGTTGCGGGCGACAGCCCGCCTTGTGCATCTTGCCCGTGTTTCATGGGCGGGCGCCCGTGCCGCGAGAGGGGGGGGGCAAGAACCTCTGGGGGATGGACATGCGCATTGTTTTCATGGGGTCGTCGGAACTGTCGTGTCGCTGTCTTGAAGCGCTGCTGGGCATGGCGGCGGGTGGCGAGGCGACATTAGTCGGCGTGGTGACGCAGCCGGACCGGCCTAGCGGACGGGGCCGGGCGTCCGCGCCCTGTCCCGCGCGCCGAGCGGCGGAGTCGGCCGGGCTCTCTGTTTTGACGCCCGACAATGTCAATGCGCAGGAGGTTGTCGAACACCTGGCCGCTTTGCGTCCAGACGCGATCGCGGTGGCCGCGTACGGGCAAATGCTCAAGGAGTCCGTGCTGACGCTCCCTCCGCTAGGCTGCGTCAACGTTCACGCCTCGCTTTTGCCCCGATACCGCGGCGCGGCGCCGATCCAGTGGGCGATTGCGCGCGGCGAAACGGAAACCGGCGTTACGACCCAGTACATGGCGCGTCGCATGGATGCCGGCGACATCGTTTTACGACGCACGGAACCGATTCGCTCCGACGACACCGGCGCGACGCTGCATGATCGGCTGGCGCTCCTCGCCGCCGATCTCCTGGCCGAAACCCTGAATCGTATCCGGCTGGGTACGGCTCCGCGCACGCCGCAGGCCGAGGCCGAGGCCACCTATGCGCCCAAGCTGGATCGGAACGACGGCAAGCTGGACTGGACGGTCGCCGCGCGCGATTTGGCGAATCGGATTCGGGGTTTCCATCCGTGGCCGGGCTGTTTTTGCGAGGCGCCCGCATCCCGCGCGGAGAACGCATCGCCGCTTCGGCTCAAGGTGTTGCAGGCCGCGGTCGAGGCGGGGCACGGCTGGTGCGGCGAGATTCTGGCGGTGGACGAAGCCGGGCTTCTTGTCGCGACCGGCGGCGAGGCGTTGCGGCTGCGGCGGGTGCAGTTGGAAGGGAAACGGGCGATGTCCGGCGCCGACTACGCGCGCGGCCACGCCGTGCAGGCAGGCGTCATACTGAGGTGAACACATGAAAACCGTACGGGTGAATTTGGGCGCGCGATCCTACGACATTCGGATTGGCCGGAGCGGGCCAGCGGAACCTCTGCATGTTTTCCCGAAAACGGCCAAGGTTCTGATCGTGACGGACACAAACGTGGATGCCCTCTATGGCGAGGCGTGCGAGCAAGCGTGGCGCGCGGCCGGCGCGGCTGCGGCCCGAGCTGTTCTGCCGGCGGGGGAAACGGCGAAGACGTTGGCGAATTTGGAGGTCTTGTACGAACGGGCCGCGGAACACGGGCTGGATCGCGCGTCGCTTGTGGTGGCGCTGGGCGGCGGCGTTGTCGGCGATGTGGCGGGGTTCATGGCGGCCACGTACATGCGAGGCATCGGGTTCTGGCAGATTCCGACCACCTTGCTGGCCATGGTGGACAGTTCCGTGGGCGGCAAGACAGGCGTGAACCTTAAACAGGGCAAGAATTTGGTCGGTGCGTTCCATCAGCCGCTGGGCGTCGTCGCGGATGTGTCCGCGCTGACCACGCTGCCGGAACGCGACTATGTATCCGGTCTCGCCGAAGTGGCGAAGTACGGGGTCATTCGCGACGCGGACCTGTTGGAGACACTGGCGGCCGGGGCGGATCGTCTGAAAGCGCGCGACCCCGTTTTTCTCGAGGATGCGATCGCGCGTTGCTGCGAGATTAAAGCGGATGTCGTGGCCAATGACGAACGCGAGTCGGGTCTGCGCGAACTTTTGAATTTCGGACATACGATGGGGCATGCGCTGGAACAGGCGGACGGCTACACGCGCTGGCGGCATGGCGAGGCCGTGGCGATGGGGATGGTTTATGCCGCGCGTCTGTCGGCGGCCGAAACCGGGTTGCCCGAGAAGGATGTTCGGCGACTCGAGGAACTCCTGGCGCTTTTGGGCCTGCCGACCGCGCCGGGGCCTGAGGTTCACGGGGTCGATTGGGAGACGTTGCGCGTTGCGATGGGGTCGGACAAGAAGAGCCGCGGACAAAAGCCGCGCTTTGTCCTGGCTGAACGGCTCGGGCAGGCGCGCGTCGGTTGCGACGTTTCCGAATCCGTTATGCGACGCGTTTACGGCGAGTGGATGGGTTCTTAGCGGCTTAATTACGCCGTTCTGTCAAAAGCAAGTAATTGGAGGCGTGATTGTTTGTGAGTGTGTGAGTGTGTGGGTAAAACTCACATACTCCCAAACCCACATGCTCACACACTTCTTTAGCGGGTGAAGCTCGCGTGGTGTCTTTCCGAGTCTTTTACAGAAAGAGCAAGGAGGGCGATGATGGCTGCGGTCAACGAATGGATTGCGAGAGAATATTTCGAAACGCTGGGCTTTCTGGTGGCGCAACCGATTAAGCATACGGGGACAAGCCGCCCCAAAAGACCCGAGGAAGATATCTCTTTGATCGTTGCGCGGCCGGCGGCGCGCGAGCATAAGCCGCCGGACCATGCCGTTTGGCGCAGCTCGGATTTGACCGGGGTCGCGCGCGCGGTGGTGAGCGTGCGAGGCGGGCATACGGATCCGGTTTATCCTTCAACCTTCGAGACGACGCCGGAAATCGTGCGGTTTGCGCAGCCGGCCGCCTTGCGCGTCGCATCGAAAACGCTGGGCACGACGGTCTTTTCGAAGATTCTGTGTTTGCCCCGCCTGCCGACCGTTGGGGATACGCGGGACAAATGCATTGCGTTCATCAGGCAAAACGGCATTGACGGGATCATCGAGTTCGACACGCTGCTGGGCGAACTGATTCATCAGGCCGATATTCGCAAGCATTACGAAAAATCGGATTTATTGCAGATTCTTCGACTGCTCAAGGTCTACAACCTGATCGCCGCCGATCAGCTGGAGCTTTTTGCTCCCTCGCGCCGCCGCCGGGGCAAGGCGAGTTAGCGCCTTGTTAATCTCACCCCTCTTCCATGAATAACAAGATGTTGGAGGCGTGATTGTTTCCGCGTTTTCCGTGGTAAAAAACGCTCCACTTTCAACTTTCCACTTTTCTTCGTTGCCGTCTGTTCAAAAAGATTATGTTGCTTCGAAAGGTTGGCAGGGGCCGCAAGGTTCCGATCATGGCCGGCGCAGCACGGCGGGGAACGACACAACGAGTATGCCGACCAGTATGCCGATGATGACGCCCATGAACACCTCCAGCCGCGTGTGCCCGAGGAGTTCCTTGAGCTTGCGTTCGGGAATATGATGCGAGGCGCGTATCTCGTCGATGATCTCGTTCAGCAGGCGCGCTTGTTCGCCGGCCGCCTGCCGCACGGTGGTGGCGTCGAACATGGTGACCAGAGTGAAGGCCAGCGCCACCATGAACACCGGGGCGGCGAATCCCGCCGTGAGTCCGACCGATGTGCAGAGCCCGCAGACCATGGCCGAGTGCGCGCTGGGCATGCCGCCTGTGCTGACCATATAGCTGAAATCGAATTTTCGAGTGTGCGTGAATCCGATCGTCATTTTGACGAGTTGCGCGACCATCCACGAACAGAACGGCGCCCAGAAGCATACGCTCCGGAAAATATTCAGTGCACTGTTGTTTTCCATGCCCGATAGTCCTAGCGAAAAATTCCTTCGTCTGCAAACAGTTTTTTGTTTCATAGGTTTCGTTTTTTTCCGTTTTTTTCCATTTTTTCCTTGCTATACCGATCCCCAATGCGTTAGATACCGCATAGTAAGCCTGTTTTTTTATGTTTTGGTTCACTGAAGTCCTCGATGGCCTTAATGGAGATCTCAGTGTTAATGATTATGACGTTGCGTGTATGAGCTTTCGTCAACAAACCATGCGAGGATTATCCATGAAAAACGCATCCGAGAACCCTTTTCGTCTTCCCCCCCGCTTCACCGCCCTTGTTTCCGCCTGGGTTTGCCTTGTCTTTGCCTTGTCGGGCTGCAAAGCCCCTAAAGACGCCGAGCCAGCCTTGCGTTCCGAGGCGCCCGCCTCGGAGTCGGAGCCGGATGCGACCAGCGCCGTGGTTGTCGAAGTGGATGAAGCTGTTTTGAGAAAGGACGAGTTGGAGAAGCAAGTCGGGTACGCGTTGGCGGCCCGCAACATGGGCGATGTTCCGCCGCAGTTTCTGGGTCAGGATGTCAGGGATCAACTGAGTCGTGAAATCATCGAGCGGTTCATTGCCCAAAACGTTTTGTTGAGCGAAGCCGCCCGGCAGAACATTGCGGCCGGAGAGGAAGATATCGCGCAGGCGATCGGCGAAATCAGCGCCGGATTGCCCGGCGGCATGACTCTGGACGAGGCGCTGGAAGGATATGGCATGACCGTCGCCCAGTTCCGCGAAGACATCAGGAAGGATATTCGCATCCGAAAGCTGATCGACGGCAAGACAGACGTTGTCGAGCCGGCGACCGACGCGGAGATCAAGGAATTTTACGACGAATCCCTCGAACATTTCCAAGTCCCTGCCAACGCCCATACGCGCCATATCCTCGTCGAGTGCGAGAAAGACGCATCCGCCGAGAAGCACGCGGAAAAGAAAAGCAAGGCCGAATCCATACGCAAGCAATTGATGGACGGAGCGGACTTTGCCAAGCTTGCCGGCAGTCAATCCGATTGTCCCAGCGGCAAGAAAGGCGGCGATTTGGGCGAATTGACACGGGGCCAAACCGTCAAGGAGTTCGAGGATGCCGCGTTCAGTCAGCCCTTGAATGAAACGGGGCCGGTCGTGCAAACGCAGTTCGGCTACCATATCATCGAGGCGCTGGACCGGACGGAAGCGCATACCAGGCCGATCGACGAGGTGCGCGAAGACATTGCGAGATTTCTTGTGGATCGGAAAAAGCAGGATGTGATCGAGCAATATATTCAAGAGCTCAGGAGCCAGTCGACGATTCGTTATGGCGAATCGTACGGCAGCAAGGACTCTGGGCGTTAACAGGGGGCCTGTATCGGCTTGCCGCGGCGGCAGGAACGAGGGGGGGGGCCAAATCAACTAACGGAAGGGAAGCGACCCTGTTCAGGGAGGGCAAGGCGCGACCCAAACAATAAGGATAGATGGATATGGGTACGAATCTGTATGTGGGCAATGTTTCTTTCAACACCATGGAAAACGATCTGAACGAGCTGTTTGCGCAATGCGGCACGGTTGCTCGTTGCAACCTGATTGCCGACAAGTACACGGGGCGGTCGCGCGGATTCGCCTTTGTGGAAATGAGTTCCGACGCCGAGGCTCAGGCGGCGATCGAGAAACTCAACGGCCATGAACTCGACGGTCGCGCTTTGCGCATCAACGAAGCTCGGCCTCGTGAAGACCGGCCCCCTCGTCGCGATGACGACCGACGGGGCGGATACGACGACCGGCGCGGCGGTGGCGGCGGACGCGACTGGTAATTTGTTTTCGGTACAGACTTCGATACGACAGGACATGCCGCCCTTCGGAAAATTGAGGGCGGCATGTTTTTTGAAAAACAACAAGGAGGAATGAAGATGATCAGCAAGAAAATGGTTGCCGTTTTGAACAAGCAGGTGAACGCTGAACTGTACGCGGCCTACTTGTATTTGTCCATGTCGGCAGATGCCGAAAACAAGGGATTGAAAGGCACGGCGAATTGGTTTTTCGCGCAGGCCCAGGAAGAGACGACCCACGCTCAGCGCATCTATAATTATATACAGCGTGTGGGCGAAAAAGTCGTTCTGGACGCTATTGCCAAGCCTCCCGCCGTCTTCAAGTCCATGAAGGCCATGTTTGAAGCGGCATTGAAGCACGAGCAGAAGGTGACCGGCATGATTCGGGACATCGCCAATCAGGCTGTTGCCGAGAAAGATCATGCCACGGGCATCGAAATGCAGTGGTTTGTGGCCGAACAGGTGGAAGAGGAAGAGAATGTGAACGACATTTTGTCGCGAATCGACTTGGCCGGCAATGCGCCGGGCGCGCTCTTCATGATCGACAAGGAACTGGCCGCGCGCGTCTTCACGCCGCCTGCTGCCGCCGCAGAATAAGGCGGGGCTAAATCAACAAGGCGGGCTGTCGCCCGCAACACAAGTGCAGACAACCTGATCTCGTCGGAAAATGAAATGGCACATTTCGTACATCGCACCGTGCCGCCCGCCGGCCTTGCGCCGGTGGAGGCAAACGTTGAGGGGGGAGGCGCTGCGT
>SLMC01000201.1 GCA_007133745.1 Kiritimatiellia bacterium | reverse complement strand
CTTGCCGAGAACTCCGTCGACTCTCTGCTTGTCTCGTGACTCTCAATTGCTGAAGATACAACATATAGGGGCGCTTGAGTAAGCCAGCCACCCAGTATTTTTATTGTCGACTTCCGAGACGGCGCCATGTAAGACTCGTCTGTATTCGCATCGATACATCGTTGCGAACGTTTTCCCGAGTGTTTAGCTCAGAACGAAACAGACGACAAGGAGGCCCCAATGACAGCGATCCAACATGCGGCTTTGTTTGCCGGGGGGGTGGGAATGCCGGAACTGCTGGTGATCCTTCTGATTCTGATCCTGGTTTTCGGCGGCAGCCGCATTCCCGGCATTGCCCGCGCACTGGGCAAGTCCGTCAAGGAATTCAAGAACGGACAGAAGGATGGCGAAAGCGAAAAGGACGACCCGTCCGAGGAAAAGAAGGAGAGCTAGCCGTGGACTAAGCGCCTGCGTCAGAATAAATTCTCCGTTCAGTGTGAACTCTGACATTATTCGCATGGGCTAGCAAGCGCTGTTTTCAGCCGTGCCTCGCTCTAATCTTTCGCCTTAATCTTTCCTTGTCCACTTTTTCCTCGCAAAGGCGTCAGATTAAGGCAACAAGGCGGGCTGTCGCCCGCAACCCAAGTGTGTGGGTATGTGGGTTTGTGAGTATGTGAGTTTTCACCCACACACTCACAAACAATCACGCCTCCAATTTCTTGTTTTTTTCGGCAGAACGGCGTGATTAAGGCACTAATGGCGAAGTTATTTTGAAGCGAGGTTGCGGCCTCATACAAGCTCAACTGCCGACAAGAACGAACCCGGTCAGCAGGCCGGCAATCAGGCCGGCATTCGCCATGTGGCTGTGCATGCGGTTGGATTGCGGAATCAGCTCGTCGTTGACAATATAGATCATGGCGCCGGCCGCGAACGCCAGCGATCCGGCAATGAACGCCTCGGATATCCCGAATACAAGCAAGCCGATCGCCGTTCCTACCGGCGTCATCAGCCCGGCGCCCAGCGTGAACAGCATCGTTTTCCAGCCGGACAATCCGCCCGCCCTGAGCGGACCGGCCACGGCCAGGCCTTCCGGAATATTGTGCAACCCGATCGCCACCGCAATGGTTAGGCCCAGTTCGGGGCTCGACTCCAAACCGGCGCCGATCGCCAGACCTTCCGGGATATTGTGCAAGGCAATTCCGGCAAAGACAAGATAGCCCGTGCGCAGAACACCGCTGCTCTTGCCATGCAACCGTTCCGGATTCTCCACGTCCAGATGATCGCTTTCGGAAAGGTGAGCGTGGGGCAGAATCCGGTCCAGCGCGTACATCAGGCCGCAGCCAAGCAGAAAGCCGACAACGAGAACCGGCATCGACCCCAGCTCGAGCGCTTCCGGCATCAGATTGAAAACCGATACCGCGACCATGATTCCGCCGGCAAAGCCCAGGAGCCCGGCCATCGCGCGTTTGCCCGGCGCCCCGAAAAACGCGAGAACCATCGCGCCCAGCACCGTGGATGTCCCCGCCAGAAAACTGTAGAGCATGGCTTCCATACTTAAACGCCTTAGCGCCTCAAACGCTTCATGTCAACGCCAATCCATAAAATCGCAGCGATCCGGGCGCATCTGCGATTTGTTGCACCGACCCGCCCGCCGACCTTGTGTCGGTGGAGGAAAACGTTGAGAAAGAGAAAGGCCGCCACAACACAATCTTTCTTATATTGGAGGGCAGCATGCTAAACCCTGACACCTGAAACCCTTGATATTCTCTCACTCCCGAAACCCCCGAGCTTGCTCAGAGGACGGACTGAACACGGAAACCTTTTCACGAACCTTCGGGTTGCGGGCGAAGCCCGTCTTGTGCTATACAGTCCGCCATGAACCATGTTTTGCTAGGCGCCTGCATTCCGTTTCTGCCGATCCTGATCGTCTATATCCTGCGCAAAGGGCGAGCCTCCGTCGCCATGCTGATCGGCGCGCCGCTGGCCGTCGCGGCTGGCGTGCTCTGGGCTTCGGCGCCCGACGTCCCGCGGCTGCTCGGCCGGGCCGATCTGTATTTTCGTTTGCACTCCGACCCTCGAACGAATATATTTTTCTGGCACTACACGATCGATCAACTGGAAAACTGCGGCGCGCTCTCGCCCGAATCGCCCGGCTATACGGTCGGCGTGGTCGCCATCGTCCTGTGCCTCCTGCTCATGGCCTGGCGCGAGCTGCATATCAGGGAGAACGAGGCATAAATGGCGCATTCGGCATTGCATTTTTCGATCGGGATGGCGGCCGCCACGCTGGCAACGGTTCCGGGCCTGATTCGGCGCCGACGCAGGCCGGACCGGCTCGCGCCGTTCTTCGCGCGCTGGATCGGGTTCTCGCTGGCTCTGGGCGTTTTCGCCATCGCACCCGCGCTGCTGCGTCGGGCCGGCCTGCCCGATGCCGTCTGCGACGGATGGTGGATGAACGTTTTTTTTCTGCATTCCCGGCTGCAACGCGCCTGGCCGGGACGCGGCATGCTGCCGGGCCTGATGTTGATCGCGACCATCTCGGCCGCCCAGTACGCCCTGATCGTCGCCGCCATACTGCGAAAACGCACGAAAAGAAAGCTGCCTCCGGCAGCATGTTCGCGTGCTTAAAAAAGGAGAGCCCATGACCGCAACCTATAGCCCCGACCCGAGCCGTTACGAAACCATGCCCTACCGCCGCTGCGGGAAGAGCGGCCTCCGACTGCCCGCCGTCTCGCTGGGATTCTGGCACAATTTCGGCCATGCGGACAACGCGGAGAATGCGCGCGCCATGGTGCGCCGCGCTTTCGATCTGGGCATTGTCCATTTCGATCTGGCCAACAATTACGGGCCGCCGCCCGGTTCGGCCGAAGAAAACTTCGGTCGCATCCTGAGGCAGGACTTGAGCGCCCATCGCGACGAGCTGATCGTTTCCAGCAAGGCGGGCTATACCATGTGGCCGGGTCCGTATGGCGACTTCGGATCCAGAAAATACCTGGTCGCCAGCCTGGACCAATCCCTGAAACGGATGGGGCTCGATTACGTGGACATTTTCTACAGTCATCGGCCCGACCCCGAAACGCCGATGGAGGAAACCATGGGGGCGCTGGATTCCATTGTTCGCAGCGGACGCGCGCTGTATGCGGGGATTTCGTCCTACAATCCGGAGCAAACCCGGCGGGCGGCTCGGCTCCTGCGCGAGCTTGGAACCCCCTGCCTGATTCACCAGCCGTCCTACAGCTTGCTCAATCGCCGCGTGGAAGAAGGCTTGCTGGATACGCTCGACGAGCTGGGCATCGGCGGCATCGCGTTCTGTCCTCTGGCCCAGGGCATCCTGACCGACAAGTACCTCGCGGGCATCCCGGAGAACTCGCGCGCGGCCACGCCGCACGGATTTCTCAAGCCGGCCCAGATCACGGACGACAAACTCGCCAAAGTGCGCGCGCTCAAAACGATCGCCGAGCAAAGAGGCCAAAGCATCGCGCAACTGGCCATCGCCTGGGTCTTGCGCCGGGACACGATCGCATCGGCCCTGTTCGGCGCCAGCCGAGTCGAACACGTCGAAGACATCGCCGCCGTGCAGGGCCATCTGAGCTGGACCCCTGAAGAACTGGCCGCCGTGGAGGCCGCCGTAGCTTGAACTCGGGAAGACAACGAAGAGAACTGAGAAACAAAAGCCATAAGGCGGGCTTCGCCCGCAACCCAAGTGTGTGGGTATGTGGGTTTGGGAGTGTGTGAGTTTTTACCCACACACTCACGTACTCACACACTCACACACAAGCACATTTCCAATTTCTGACATCTGTCCTCTGACCTCTGGGTTGCGGGCGTCAGCCCACCTTAGAGCTTTATTTTTGCGCGGGCCCTTAGAACCGGTACGACAGGCCGCCGCGCACGCCGATTTCCGGCGACGGATAATAGGCGTCCGTCATCCAGCCGGCATAGCCGAGGCTCGCGTACTTCTCGTTGAGCACGTTGTCCACGGCCACATGCGCTTCCAGCCCCGTGACAACGCTCGACACGTAACGCAATACGAAGTCCACAACAATATACTCCGGCAGCTTGTCGCGCGCGTTCGCATTGTCGCCGCCCAGCCTCGACGATCCGACATAGGTGGACACCACGCTCGCATCGAGTCCCAGCGGCAGCGCCACGCCTGCGCTCAACGTCGCCTTGTGACGGGGAACAAGCGGAATGTCCTTGCCGTCGTTGTCGCCGCCCGTGAATACGGCCTCCGTATAGGTGTAGTTCCCGCTCAACCGCACAGGCCAGCCGGCCGGCGCATAGCGAAACGCGGTTTCGACCCCCTGCCGCTGGGTTTTCTCGAAATTCTCGTTGCGGAAACTCATGGCGTTCCATGCGATTTCGTCTTTCATATCGACATGAAACACGGCCAGGTCCAGCCAGCCGGCGTCGTGCCGCCAGCGGCCGCCCAGCTCGGCGTTCCAGCCTTGCTCGGGATCGATGTCCGTATGGAACGCATCGGTTCCGTAACCGAAATAGCTGATCTGCTCGTCGATAAACGGATAGCGGTACAGGGTCCCGGCCTTGGCATACGCCTTGGAACGGCCGGCGAAGGTCTTGACGACAGACACGTCCGCCGCCGCCGCGCGATGCCGATCGCTGTCGTTATACAGGACCATGCCGCCGGCCTCGGCTTCGCCCTTGAACTCGGACGTTTCGTATCGGCCGGCCCAGGCGAAGGTCAGGGAATCGTTCGGCGACGCCTCGTGCCGAACATAGGCGCCCAGCATGTGCTTTTCAAGTTCAGCCGACAGAGCCCGCACATTTCTGTCCGCATCGGAGTAACGGTCGACATCCATCGTGTCGATCGTGTAATCGGCGCCCAGCGTGACGGCGTTGGCGCATCTTCCGAACGGGAATTCGAGCGTATAGGCCAGCGTCGCGCCCAGCGTATCGATCGTGTTGTCGGCATAGCTGACCCAGCTTGCCATATCGCTTTCGATAGCCTTGCGGCCCCAGAAGACATCCGCATCGAAACGCGCGGCTTCGCCCCGACCCAGCCGCAAGCCGGCATGCGCGTTCAGATAAAGAATGGCGGATTCGTCCTCCATGCTGTCGCTGCTTTTGCGATCGCTCCGCATCTGCTCCAGCGTCAAGTCGCCCGGCAGCTCGAAGCCCGCATCGCGCCAGCCGAGCGCCAGAAACAGATCGTTGGCGGGACTCAGCGCATAGCCTAGGCGCGCGCCCAGCCCCTGCGACAGATAGCCGGTCCGATCCCGATAGCCGTCGCTCTCGATCCGGTCGGCGGCGACGGCATAGGACAGCGCATCGAGCTTGCCCCAGGTTCCGGCCCGCACCGCGACGGTTCCGAAACTGCCCGCCTCGACGCCGATTTCCGTAACCGGCTCCTCGCGGCCTTGGCGCGTGACAATATTGACGACCCCGCCCACCGCGTGGTCGCCGTACAACGCGCTGGCGCCGCCCCGCAAAACCTCGATGCGCTCCACCTGGTTTGGCGACAATTGCAGCCAGTTAATCGCCGCCATGTCCGGACGGTTCAAGCGCCGTCCGTCCAGCAGCGCCAGCACGCGCCCGTGCGAGTTCTCGCCAAACCCGCGCATGCCGATCTCGGCGCTGACCGGATTGCCCGTAATGGAACGAACCTGCACACCGGCCAAGTCGCGCAACGCGTCCACCACGCTCAACCGCGCGCCCGCCCGCAGCTCCTCGCCCGTCAATACGGTCACATTCGCCGGAATCGTCGCCGCATCGCGCGCGTCGCGCGTTGCAATGACCACCATATCCTTCTCGACCACCGCATCCTCGCCGTTGGCGACCGCAACCATCGCCGCCGCGCACCAGCCCGCCATCAGTCTTGTCCATGTCCTTTTTCTCATGTCTATCGTCTCCCGTTCATGAATTTTACCAAAAAAAAACCTCCGAACTTCCCGAGCGGGAACTTCGAAGGCGTCTCGACCCAACGATGCTCTTTCCTCCTTTCTCGCGAAGAAGTCGCGAACGGCTGTTCCGTTCGCCACACAACAACACGAAAAGAAACGTCTTCTGGCTTACCCGACTCTTCCGGCGACCTTCCCGACACGCTTGACGACGGCATCATGACCCGACCGACCCAATGGCCGGTCCGACACGACGCCCACAGCGCGACAGTGGCTGACTGCTTGCCGAAAGAGCTCTCCGCCTTTGCGGAGCAGGGAATACAGCGGCGCGACCGCGTCCGATTCTCACGGACTTCCGTACTCTTTCCGTTCTTGAAAAATTGCCAAAGAACTCCGGACCGCCCAACAGGCCGTCCGTCTATGAACAGTGCTATCGCAAACCCGAGCCGAACGCAATATAAAAATCGCTGTCATTTCAGGGCAACAGT
>SLMC01000383.1 GCA_007133745.1 Kiritimatiellia bacterium | reverse complement strand
GCGCCCATTGTGGTGAAGGCGGACGGGCTGGCGGCCGGCAAGGGCGTGTACGTGTGTTCGGGCATGGCGTCGGCCGACAAGGCGTTGCGGGAGATCATGGTCGACCGGATTTTCGGCGAATCTGGGACCCATGCGATCGTGGAGGACTGTCTGACCGGCGAGGAGGCGTCCATTCTTGCGCTGGTGGACGGCCGAACAGCGGTGTTGTTGGCGTCTTCGCAGGATCACAAGCGTGTTTTCAATAACGACGATGGCCCCAATACGGGCGGCATGGGCGCCTATTCGCCTGCGCCTGTGGTGGACGAGGCTCTGTGGCCGGTCATACGGGAGCAGGTATTCGAGCGGACGCTGGCCGAGCTGAAGCGGCGGGGCATTGACTACAAGGGCGTTCTGTACGCCGGCCTGATGATCGGAGAAGCCGGCCCCAAGGTTCTGGAATTCAATTGCCGGTTTGGCGATCCGGAAACGCAGGTGGTGCTGCCGCGTATCGATGGCGATCTGCTGCCGGCGCTGGAAGCCTGTGTCGACGGTACGCTCACAGAAGACCATGTGCGTTGGCGCGCGGAAGCCTGCGTATGCGTGGTTATGGCCTCGGGCGGATATCCGGGCGCCTATGACAAAGGCAAGCCGATCACGGGCATAGCGGATGCCGAGACGTTGCCGGGCGCGGTTGTGTTTCATGCGGGAACGAAGTTAAATGCGGCGGGGACGCCGGTCACGGCGGGCGGGCGCGTTCTGGGGGTGACGGCGCTGGGCGCGGATATTCAGGAGGCGGTTCGGCGAGCGTACAAGGCTTTAGCGCGCATTTCATTCGATCAGGCCCAGTATCGCACGGACATTGCCGGCCGCGCGTTAAGGAGGCTACGGTGAGCATCCTCGGCGCAGGGCGGGTTTTCGCATGAAGCGGTCGCTGGTTTTGTTCGTGTGCACGGGCAACATATGCCGGAGCCCGATGGCGGAGCGCTTGCTGCACAGTAAACTGGGGCCTGCGGCGGGATGGTCCGTTGCTTCAGCCGGACTGATGGCGGGGTGCGGGCATCCTGCCAGCGAACCGGCCGTAGCGGCGCTGCGCGAAATCGGCGTGGATATGACAGACCATCTCTCGCGTCCGCTGACCGATGATTTAGCGGACGAGGCGGCGCTGATCATAGTCATGACGGCGGCTCACAAGGATCTGTTGACGAGCCGGTTCCCGGCGGCAGGCGAAAAGACCTTTCTTTTCAAATCTTTTTCGGACAAGCCTGGCGACGATGTTCCCGATCCTATCGGCATGCCCTTGTCGGTTTACCGGAAATTGCGCGACGACATGAGCGAGGCGGTTCCTGAAATCATCGAATTTCTAAGCCATTTGGAGATGTAACCCGGGGGACAACGATGGGCGAGACGTTTACGAGTTCGGCGAAAGCGGCATTGGGTTCGGATCATGGCGGGTTCGGTCTCAAAGAGCGGGTCAAGGCGCGGTTGGTTGAACGCGGCCTGGCGGTCGAGGACACCGGCCCCGGCGATCGTGCGGCGGTGGACTATCCTGATTACGCCTTGAGGGTCGCGGAAAAAGTCGCGGATCGGTCGGCGGATTTCGGCGTGCTGGTTTGCACGACCGGCATCGGCATGGCCGTGGCCGCCAACAAGTTCGCGGGCATACGCGCGGCACAGTGTTTGACGCCGGACATGGCGGAAAAGGCGCGAACGCACAACGATGCCAATATTTTGGTGCTGGCGGAGCGCTACACGTCCCCCGACGAGGCCGATGCCATTTTGGACGCCTGGCTGGCCGCCGCCTTTACCGGCGAGGAACGCCACGCGCGGCGCGTGGCCAAGATGACCCTGTCTGACGGCGGAGCGGAGACGGGGCCGTCATTGGCCGAGACGGACCCGGAAACGCATGCGGCGATCGAGCGCGAGATTCGTCGGCAACGTACCTCGATCAACCTGATCGCTTCCGAGAATACGGTCAGTCGGGCGGTGCGCGAGGCGCAAGGGAGCGTGTTGACCAACAAGTATGCCGAAGGCTATCCGGGCAAACGCTGGTATTGCGGTTGCGAAAACGCGGATGTCGTGGAGCGGCTGGCCGTGGAGCGCGCCAAGGCGCTGTTCGGCGCCGAGCATGCCAATGTCCAGCCGCATTGCGGCAGCGCGGCGAACATGGCGGTCTATTTCGCGATGCTGGAACCGGGCGACACCATCCTGGCCATGAGCCTCGATCACGGCGGCCATTTGACACACGGCAGCCAAGCGAGCTTTTCGGGCCGTTTTTTCAACTTCGTCTCCTACGGCGTGGACAAGGACGACGAGCGTATCGATGCCGACGCTGTGGAACGGTTGGCGGTCGAGCATCGGCCGCGTATGATCGTCGCCGGCGCCAGCGCCTATCCGCGCACGATCGATTTCGAGCGCTTTCGCCGTATTGCCGACCAGGTCGGCGCCTTGCTGTTGGTGGACATGGCGCATATTGCCGGACTGGTTGCAGCCGACTGCCATCCGAATCCGGTTCCTTTTGCGGACTTTGTCACGAGCACCACGCATAAGACGTTGCGTGGCGCGCGCGGCGGCATGGTTTTGTGCAGGGAAACCCACGCCAAAGCCATCGACCGTCAAGTTTTTCCCGGATTGCAGGGCGGACCTTTGATGCACGCGATCGCGGCAAAAGCCGTTACGTTCGCCGAAGCCATGAAACCAACATTCAAAGACTATATCCGGCAGGTGATTCGCAATGCGCAGGCCATGGCCGAGGCGTTTCGGGCGGAAGGCTTGCGCCTGGTGTCGGGCGGAACGGACAATCATCTTATGCTGGTCGACTTGGCTGCGCTGGACATGAGCGGCGCTGCGGCTGCCGAGCGTTTGGATCGGGCCGGGCTGATTGTCAACAAGAACGCGCTGCCTTTCGATCCTCGAAGCATGTTCGCGACCTCGGGCATACGGCTGGGCACACCTTTCATGACCAGCATGGGCATGAAGGAAGCTGAAGCGAAAACCATTGCCGGCATGATCGTCGAAACCTTGCGAGGCGGCGACGACGAGGCGGAGTTGCAGGCCATGCGCGCCCGCGTCGAGGGGCTGGCAATGAGGTTTCGCCCCGAGTTCGAGGGCGCAGGGCCGGAGCGGCTCGGCTAGTCCGAGCCGGAAAGGCTCCGCAACCCAGATGGAGCGGCTCGGCTTCCCGAGCCGGAGAGGCCGGACGCGGAAGCGCGTCCGCTCCGCAACCCAGATGGAGCGGCTCGGCTTCCCGAGCCGGAGAGGCCGGACGCGGAAGAACGAGGCCGATAAAATCACGATTTGCGTAGATGATTTGGCGTGACTGGTGGCTAGGAGCTAGGGGCTAGGAGACAGGCGGGCTACGCCCGCAACCCAAAGGTTCGTGAAAAAGGTTTCAGTGTTCAGGTTTCAGAATTTTCAGACACCTGACACCCGAAACCTGAAACCCGGAACGGTTTTCCCGTTGCCTCGCGCTGAAATTTTTTGGCATTTATGACAGCAACGGCAGATTAAGGCGCTAACGCCTAACACCTACTTTAGTTGCGGTAGCAGGCCGCCTTGGGGAAACGCCATGCGACGCAAGACCATGATCAGGGCGGGAATTCTCGTTGTTTGGCTGGCTTTCATGGCCTGGATATTGCGTTACGAGGCGCACCCCGAGCTTTTCACGCAGAGCTTGGACGGCTATCGCGGGCTGCTCTCCCGCGACGTGCCGGTCATGGACTCCTGGATGATCATCCGTTTTCAAGGTCAGCCGATCGGGTACAGTCATACCAGTATGGAGGTGAACGACGCCAATCCGCTCGAATATCACTTGGTCAACAATAGCGTGCACCTCAACTTCAAGGCCTTGGGCACGACCCAAATGGTGCGGACGGAAGTGAATGCGGCCTTGAACATGCTTTACGAGCTTCAGACATTCACGTTCAATTTCTCTTCGCCCGGTTATACGTTGTCCGTAAGGGCGCGCCGTCTCGACGAGCGGATGTTCGAGGCGCATTGGCGAACGGGGCATTCGAGCCAGTTGATGAACATCGAGATCCCGATGGATGCGGTCGTTTATTCGCCCATGACCGAGATGGCCGTGAAGCGGCTGCGGCCCGGCCAGGCGATCACGCTCAAGACCCTGGATCCCACGACGATGGGTGTGGCGACGGTGACCTTGCGCGCGCTGCGAACCGAATCCCTGGAACATGGCGGGCGACACTACGAGACCGTGGTGGTCGCCACGGAGTATTTGGGCATGCGGACGTTGTCCTGGATCGATGTGGACGGCGCCGGAACGATTCGGCAGGAAACGCCGTTCGGATGGACGTTCGAGGCCGGTACGCCGGACGAGGCGTTCGCGGCGATCAAGGCATCCGGCAAGACGGACACGGATCTGCTGGCCCGCATGGCGGTTCCGGTCAAGGGCCGGATCGAGAATCCGCGCGGCAGCCGCCGATTGCGGCTTCGCTTGCAAGGCACGGCATTCGAGGCCGACGCATTGACGTCTCGTCGGCAGCATGTCGAACGGATCGACGGACACGAGACGATTTTAGTTGTTGATGCCGATACGGTTCCCGATGTCGGTTCCGAATCCGATGCGGGTTGGTTGACGGGCGAAGGGCCGGTGCCGGACGGATTCAAGGCCTATTTGGAACCGTCTATGGGGGTTGAATCCGATCATTCGGACATCGTGGCGCGGGCCCGGAGCCTTGTGGCCGGGCGCACGGATGCGATGGAACGGGCCCAGTCGATTTTCGAGTGGGTGTATGGCAATGTCGAGAAGGAAATGACCGTCAGCCTGCCGTCCGCGCTGGACGTGTTGCGGACCATGAAAGGCGATTGCAACGAGCATACCTATTTGTTTGTCGGGCTGGCGCGCGCGGCGGGGCTCCCCTCGAAAATCATCGTGGGACTGGCCTATCACGAGGGCGCATTCTATTATCACGCGTGGCCGGCAGTTTATGTCGGGCGCTGGCTGGAAATGGATCCGACCTGGGGACAGGCGGCGGTGGACGCGACGCATATTGCCTTGGTGGAAGGCGACTTGAGCCGACAGGTGGAAATCGTCAAGGTGGCGGGCCGGTTGAGCATCGAAGTTTTGGAGGAGGACTGATTGTGATTGAAATGGAACAGCTCGCCAAACGTTTCGGACGCATCGAAGCCGTGCGGGACTTGAATCTCGTTGTGCCTGGCGGAGAACTTTTCTGTTTTCTGGGACCGAACGGCGCCGGCAAAACCACCACCATTAAAATGCTGACGGGCCTGTTGCGTCCGACGCGCGGCCGGGCGCGCATCGGGGGGCACGACATCCAGACCGAGGCCGTGGCGGCCAAGCGGCTGATCGGCTACATTCCGGACATGCCTTTCCTCTACGACCGCCTGACGACCACCGAATTCTTCGAGTTCACCGGCGACATGTACGGGGTGTCCCGTGAGAAGGCGCGTTCCGAACTGGACGAATCGTTCACGCTGTTCGGTCTGAACGAGCATCGGCGTTCCCTTGTCAAGGATCTGTCGCACGGCCTCAAGCAGCGCCTCATTTATGCCGCGACCTTTCTGCACGAGCCGAAGGTCATGTTCATCGACGAACCTTTGATCGGCCTGGACCCTTATACCATCCGCCTGATCAAGGATTTGCTGAAGTCGAAGGCGCGCGCGGGCATGACGATCTTTCTGACCACCCATATCCTGGCTCTGGCTCAAGACATCGCGGACCGCATTGCCATCATCGATCGCGGCCGTGTCGTGGAGATCGGTTCGCTGCCGGAGATTTTAACGCGGCACGGCGGCGACAACCTCGAGGACGTCTTTCTTCAGATTACGAAACGTCCGAACGGATGAGTTCGCCGGATTCAGGCTGAACATCGGCCCCGCAAGCTATGAGCGCAAAATCCGGTTGGATTTGCAATGTGGGACAGGCTTCCCTGTTTCCCCAACAAGCAGGCGGGACGCCTGCACCACTTTAGGCAAATCCAACCGGACCGTCTGATTCAGAGTGTGGAACAGCAAGGAAGAATTAAGGAAAGGTTCTCATGTCGGCTGGACGCGCATTGATTTGGAAGCATGCGAGGTACGTGGCGAATGGGCGGCGGATTTTGAGGACGCAGTCGCTGTTCAAGGTTGTGTTCATCGCCGTGTTTGTGACGATGATGCTCGCGGGTCTCTACGCGGTGTTCTTGCGCGGCTTCCGCTTTCTGGACGGATTCGAGGGCTTGGGCACGCTCGTGATCAACAAATTGTTTTCCCTGTTCTTTCTGGGGATGGCGCTGATGCTTGTGGTCTCGAGCATTGTGACGGGGTATTCGACGCTGTTCCGTTCGCGGGAGACCCCGTTTCTGCTGACGGCTCCCCTGACGCCGTCTCAAAT
>SLMC01000053.1 GCA_007133745.1 Kiritimatiellia bacterium | reverse complement strand
CGTGGCCCTCCAGCGATGTCGCAGGCGTTTTCCCCTTGCGGCTGGAGGGCCACGCTCCGTCGCGTCCGCGACAAGGGCCTTTTCGCAACAGAAACTAATTAACTAGAGCCTGTCCGAAAAGGGGGTTGCCTGTGCAGACCCTTTTATCTGTCGAAACGCCGCTAATGGAGAAACACTCATGATGGAAAGCGAAAACACGTTGTTCGTCTTTATCGATGTGCAAGGCAAATTGGCCGATATGATGCACGACAAGGATAACCTGTTCGACAATCTGCGCCGGATGATCCGTTGCGTACACGCCTTGAAGCTGCCCGTGATCTGGACGGAACAGAACCCGGACAAAGTCGGGCGCACCACGCCGGAATTCGCCAAAATGCTGCACCCGGCCCGACCGCTCCCGAAAATGACGTTCAGTTGCTGCGGCAGCGATTCGTTCATGACGCTGCTGGAACGGGTCGGTCGCAGGCAAGTCGTGCTGGCCGGCATCGAAACGCATGTTTGCGTGTATCAAACCGCCCGCGACCTCAAGGAACGCGGCTACGATGTGGAAGTTCTGGCCGACGCCGTCTCCTCGCGCACAGCCCAGAACAAGCAGTTCGGCCTCGATAAGATACAGGCCTGCGGCGCGGGATTGACTACGGTGGAAAGTCTCCTGTTCGAACTGATGCGCACAGCAGAACATCCCGCCTTCAAAACCGTTCTGGAAGCCATCAAATAGGCATGCCAAACGCAAACACACTTCATCGCAACACTTAATTGACCTGCTTAATTTAAGACGGGCCGTCGTCCGTACCCAAGTGTGTGAGTGTGTGGGTTTGGGAGTGCGTGAGTTTTCACTCACGCACACACTCACACACTCGCAAAGGCCGAAGGCTTAGCAGAGCGTCCAGGGAGATTCCATGACCCGACACCGACAGGAATGCCGACCCGCGTACTTCCCGAGGTTCGCTGCGACACTGGGCGCCGTCGCGCTTTCCGTTTCCGGCGCGACAGCGACACCCCCCGCGCCCCCGCCGGCCCGCTATCCGGTCGTCACGCCCGCCTCGTTCGACAGCGCGAAGGACGCGCGCGCCGTCTGGCAGGCCCGGGAAGGCTCCGCGAACGTCGAACAAATCCGGGGCGGCCCGAATAATGTCGTGAAAATGCCCGTCGCATTCAAGGGCAACCGTTTGGCAAGAGCCTACTGGGATCGAGCCGTATCGCTCGATCTTTCGGCAGACCAAGGCATGCAGTTCATGTTCTTCTCCCCCGAGTCGGCCGCCGTGACCGGATTTACCTTCTACCTGAAAAGCGGCGACGGCTGGTACGCCGGCGAGTTCGAGCATCCCGACCCGAACGTCTGGACCCATGTCCGCATCCGCAAGTCCGACACGCGCATCGAAGGCCGGCCCCGCGGCTGGCGCCACATCGAAACGCTGCGTATTGCCGCCTGGCGCGGCGACGACGCCGATACGGCCTTCTATCTGGCCGACCTGGGTCCCCTCGCCGTCCAGACGCCTGTCGCCATCGTCCGCAACGAGTCGGTCGCGCAAACGGCGGCCGGCGAGCTGAACGCGATCTTTTCCTACACGCAAACGGTCGCCGACCACTTGCGAACGCTGGACATCGAACATGCGACGCTAAGCGATCTCGATCTGTCGCCGGCGCTGCTTCGCGACAAAAAACTGGTGATCCTGCCCTATGCGCCGTCTTTGGCCGAACCCGCCTTGACCCATCTGGCCGACTTCGTGCGGGCCGGCGGGAAACTGCTCTCTTTCTATACGCTGCCGGACCCCCTCCAGCCTTTGCTCGGCATCCGGCTCGGCCGCCATATTCAGCAAAACTACCCCGGCCATTTCGCCTCGATACGACCGAGCCCAACCGGCGCCGTCATTCAAAACCTGCCGCCTGTCGTCCGGCAACTTTCCTGGAACATCGTCCAGGCCCGCCCGATCGACACCCGCGCCTCCGTCGCCGCCACGTGGCACAACGACAAGGCGCAATGTACAGGCGAGCCCGCCATACTGGTCTCGCCTGCCGGCATGCACGTTACGCATGTGCTGATCTCGGACAACCCGCAGGACAAGCGCGACCTGCTCCTGGCCATGATCGGGCACGTGCTGCCCGATACCTGGGCGCAGGTCGCGCGGACCCGCCTGCGTCGCGCGGGCAATCTGGGCGTTTGGACATCCGCCCGGGAAACACGACGCGCCATCGCGGCCGCCGCTACGCCCGGCTCGGAAGTCTATCGCGACCTCGCCCGAGCCATGGAACATCTGGACACCGCGCAAACGCATCTCGGTCATGGCCGCTACACGGCGTCTCTGAACGCCTCCGCCCAGGCGCGCCAAGCCTTCATTCACGCCCTGTCCGGCATTCAAAAGCCGCGCGAACCGGAACATCGCGGCGTTTGGCGCCACAGCGCTTTCCCGCTGGACGGCATGGACTGGGACGAAACCGTTCGCATTCTGGCCGACAACGGCTTCACCGCCTTCTTCCCCAACATGCTCTGGGCCGGACTCGCCTACTGCAACAGCGCCGTCCTGCCAGTCTCCCCGCTCGTCGCCCGACAGGGCGACCCCTTGGCCGGCGCGCTGGCCGCCACGAAAAAACACGGCATCGACCTGCATGTCTGGAAAGTCAACTGGAACATGGGCGAGCGGGCGCCGGAAGCCTTCGTTCAGCGCATGGAGCGGGAGAACCGTCTGCAAGTCTCTTTTGGCGGACAAACCAACCAACAGTGGCTGTGCCCGTCCCATCCGGCCAATCGCGAATTGGAAATCGAATCGTTGCTGGACGTCATCCGTCAATACGACATTGACGGCATTCATCTCGACTATATGCGCTATCCGAGCCGCGACCACTGCTTTTGCGCCGGATGCCGAAGCCGGTTCGAAACGCGGATCGGCCGAGCCATCGCCCAGTGGCCCGCCGATATTCGAAACCAGCCCGACCTGGCCGCGGCCTGGTCCGAATTCCGGCGCGAAACGCTCAATACCGTTGTCGAGCAAATCGCGCGGCAAGCACGGTCTATCCAACCCGGCATCAAGATATCCGCAGCCGTCTTCACACACTGGCCGACGGACCGCAACACCATCGGCCAGGACTGGGCGACCTGGTGCCGAAAAGGCTGGGTCGATTTCGTCTGTCCCATGAACTACACGGCCAACACCGCCCGCTTCGAACAACTGGCGCAACGTCAGCGACAATGGGCGGCGCCCGCCGCCGTCTGGCCGGGCATCGGACTCGCCGTCTGGCCGAACGCGGGCGACCCGGTCCGGCTCTTCGAACAAATCGAAGCCACCCGCCGACAGAACACGGACGGCTTCATGATCTTTCAATACCGCGAACACGAAGCCCGCGAGACGCTCCCCCTTTGCGGTCGCGGCATCACACGAAAACAGATGTGACATCCCGCGTTCAATTATTTTCTGTTTCGAACACATGTCGAACGGCTTGATTCCGCGCGAATACATCAAATCGGCCATTTCAACCATTTTATCGGGAGATCAAAGCTGAATTCGATCTTGTCTTCAGGTCAAAAATCGTAAGATACGATCCGTCAGCAAGCTGAAAAAGGTCATGTGTCAAGGCGTCGGGCAACAGGGCTGTCTGTTTCACCGGTTTTGGATGGGATTTTTTGTCCTTTAGGGACGAGAGGAGCATAGGTGAATCCACGTGTCGCCCTTTGGAACTCGGCCCGAGCCCGGTTGCGCAGGCGCGGATCGCGACAGAAGTCCAGCGCCGTGGCGGCCATGATTTCGGCAGCGCGGCACAAGCCGCGATGGGCGAACGGCAGGCTTCCCTGCGCGGTGGTATCCCGATGATGCCCAATGGCGTCTCGCGACTTGCAAGCCACGCCGACGACGCTCATCGGCGCAAGCCAGGACAGATTGGCTTCGTCGCTGGAGGCATACCCGGCATGTTCTTGAGGTCGGGCACCAGCGTGGCGTCGAAATCTGCGGTTCCGCCCAACTTTTTCGCGCGTTGGCGGTCGGTTGCTGTTGCGCGGGGGGCGCCGAACAGCTTGAAATTCTCAAGCAACTGTCGCGAAACAGACTCGTTGGGCAAACGGTTGTATACGCCGGTCAGGCGCGTGATCTTAACCTGTGTTTCCGTAGCCACGGATGCAAGGATTTATTTATGATGTTCAACTCGTTCTCTTAAGGAAGGCCGTCGGTGAAGGGTATCCGAGAAAAGGTGGCGGTGAAGTGTGCTCTTAAGTAAGCGCACCTACACTTACCCCTACACTTGCTGTCATCGCCGGAACTGTCGGCGGAGGGAATCAGTCCAAGAAAAAAGTTGAGCTTGTCGGCATTGGGGAACCGGCTGATGTTCTGCAACTCGGTGTAGAGAGTAAAAGCTGTTTTCGGGCCGATCCCGGGATGGAGCGAAGCAGGCCGATGATGCGGGCCGACTCGCCCTCGCGGCAATGGACACGCAACTTGCGCGTGATCAACGCCATGCGACGGGACTCTTCGCGCAGGGCGTCCAGTGCGATTAGGATTCCGGTTCGGGAACAGGCGTCGCTAAAGCTATGCCCTGTCAAGAGCCGAGCCGCTCCACGAATTCATCCTCCAGCATGCGCAGCTTGCGGATGGACGCAAACACTCCACATTCCACTTTCAACGGCCACTCTGTCTATCTATGGCAGCCGCTGCCGCACCCACGCGATCCCTTCCTCCTCGCTGGCAATGACGCCGTCCAGTTGGGCTTCATAGCACTGACGCAAGAGCGGGCCGAACTGCGGGCCGGGCGTCATGCCCAGGGCGATCAAGTGGCGGCCCAGCACCAGCGGCTTCGGCGCGGAATCCTTGACGCGAAGTTGTTCGGCCCGCTCCATGAGCCAACGGCCGGCCGGATCGTCCGCCAATTCGCAGCCGCCCGTGCCCCGCAAGTCGGCTGCCGCCACGCGAACCAGCCGGTCCAAACGCTGAACCTGGGCGGCCAGCCGCCGGATAGCGGCGTCGCCAGCCCGATTCTTGCGAAAATCCGCCGGTCGCATGTGCAGTCGCACAAGAACCAGCGCCGCCTCCACCCGTGCCGACTGACGCGTCAACCGTTCCAGAAACGAGCGCGTCGGCGCCATGCCCGCCTGGTCGTGACCCAACGAGCGAATCCGCCCGTCGCTCTCGACGGTGGTTGCAGGCTTGCCGAAATCGTGGCACAGCGTCGCCATCCCCACAATCCAGTCCTCGTCATCGTCGCCGACCCGCTCGCGGGCGAAAGCGTCCATGCACTTGAGCGTATGCGTCCACACATCGCCTTCGGGATGCCAGCGCGGTTCTTGCGGACAATCGACCAGCGCGGCCAATTCGGGATAATGGGCCAGCCACCCGGCCGCGCGCAAGAAGTCCAAGCCCAGCGCGGGCCGCACCCCCTGCAAGACAAGCTTGCTCCATTCGTCGCCAACGCGTTCGACCGCCAGCGATTCAGGGCCAACGGCGTGGCACAGAGCCACTGTGGCCGGATCGGCCCGCATCTCGAAGCGCGCGACGAACTGCATGCCGCGCAACACACGCAACGGATCGTCGGTGAAACGGGACGAGGTATGCCGCAATATCCGGGCGTTCAAATCCGACAGCCCCCCGAAATAATCGAACAGCTCGCCGGTCAACGGATCGCACGACATGGCGTTGATCGTGAAATCCCGGCGCGCCGCCGCGTCCTGGGGCGGCAGTGCCGGATCGGACATAATGTCGAAATCGCGATGGCCTGGCCCGGACTTGGATTCGCGGCGGGGTATGGATACGTCGATCGGCAAGCCTTTGAGCTTGATCACGCCAAACGACTGACCGACCAGGTCGATCCTGAACAAACCGGCCGCCAGCGCCTTCAGGTCGCCGGGAGAAATGCCGAAAACTTCAATATCGATATCCTTGACCGGCCGGCCTAGCAGCGTATCGCGTACACAGCCGCCCACCAGCATGGCTTGTCCGCCACGCTTGCGCACCGCCTCGCTCAGCCGCTTGACGCTTTCGGCTGCCAGACCCGCTTCGATATGGGGAGTCAACCGCATCGTTCACCGCCTTAAAGTAATTATCGAACGCATATTCCCCATTACGTCAATAAAGCCCGCAAGTCAAGAGGCCAAACGCCGCTGTTTCATTTTAAAGCCGCCACGCGCGGCAAAGCCGCAACCAAAAAAAATGTTTGAACAGAAGGCAACGAAGGGGGGAGAGAGTGGAGCGTGGAAAGTGGAACTGCGAAACACGCGAAAGAAAGAGTTTTTCACCACGGATGCTACTCCGCTAAAGCTACGAAGCACAAGAAACGCGGAAGACACGGAAACGGGATTAGGGAAGATTAAGGCGAAAGATTAATGGGCTCGCGCCTTGAGCCTTAATCTTTTGCCCTAATCCCTAGTGG
>SLMC01000166.1 GCA_007133745.1 Kiritimatiellia bacterium | reverse complement strand
GCCTTTCGTTTCCCGATGACAGGCCCAGGTCACATCGAGCTGGAGCGTGGCGCCGTTCTTGAAGCGAATCAGGGACGTAGCGAAATCGTCCACATCGAACACGGGCTTGCCGCGATCCGACATGCCCCAGCCGCCCTCGCCCAGCCCGCGCGGCCCGAACTTCGCGTAGGTGGCTCCCGACACGCGTACCGGCTCCCAGTTATCCATGACATACAGGGCCACGTCCAGCATGTGCACGCCGATATCGAGCAGCGCGCCGCCGCCCGCCAGTTCCTTGCGGCAGAACCATGTGCCGAACTTCGGAATGCCGCTGCGCCGGAACCAATAGGCCTTGCCGTGATAGATGTCGCCGAATTCGCCGCGCCGCGCCAGCGTCTTGAACGCCTGCGCTTCCGGCTGGAACCGCCAGTTCATGCCCAGCATGAACACGCGGCGATGCTTCCGGGAAGCCGCCACCACCTGCTTGGCCTCGGCCACGTTCAGCGCGAACGGCTTGTCCAAAACAACATGCTTACCCGCCTTCAGCGCGGCGACGGATACGGGCGCATGCAGAAAATTGGGCAGCGCGACGGAAACCGCGTCCACCTCCGGATCCGCCACCAGATCTTCCCAGCGCGTGCAGATGCGGTCCATGGCGAACTCCTTTCGCAACGCTTCGGCCCGCGGCTTGCTCAAATCCGCTACGCAGGTCACTCGCGCTTGCGCATGCTTGTTGATGTCCCGACAATGGCCCCGCGCGATCTGACCCGCGCCAATCACGCCCACTCGAATTATTCTGCTCATGCCAGCCCTCCCGATCGTTTTCGCTTCATATTCAACGCGAATCTTCTCATGCCAAATCGAATTCATATCAAATACCCGAATCGCCATGCAATCATTATCAGCGATTCTCATTTTGGCTTGGCGCTTGACAATCGTCCGGCATAATGATAACGGAATCTAAACCGTATTGGAAGGCGTTGCTCGGCTCGTTGCTCGAATCCGGCGCATCCCAACCAAACCCGTCGAGAAACGCATCTGCAAAAGCAGAATGAAAGGAAAGAACCTCATGAAAGCGTCAAAGGACTGTAAACAAGCGTGGGTGGCTTTTGGGATGGCGATGGTCTTCGCGTACGGGATGGCGCCCTGCGGGCTCCGGGCGGAGGACGAAGACATCGTCAAGAAACTGGCTGCACTGCAAGCGGCCACGCTAGACGAAGATGAGGGAGAGGACGATCAGGATGCGGATGCGGGCGCCATGCGCATTTTGGACAACAAAACGCTTTGGCGCATGCGTGTGATTCGAGAAACCCCGGAGGTTATCGATCAGGCGGGCCGCATTGTACATGGTCGCGTGGATTGCGATATCAGGGGCACGGATTTGCACAGTTGGTTCAGGAGCCGCGAGGATGCCGCTGTCCCGGACGATAAGTGGCGGGTGATTCCCACCCCGCCCGACAAGGTTGCAACCCTGCCGTCTGAAACGGCCGACAACTGGATGGACCCCGATTTTGACGACACCACGTGGACACGTCGGCGTGCGCCGCTTTTGTCCAATTTTTTTTCGGACGACCAGAATTGGAAAGCTATCCTGATGCGGGGCGAGTTCGGGGTTACTGATCCGGCTAAAGTTGGCGAATTAAAGTTCTCGCTGAGTTTCCGCGGTGGCGCAACGGTCTACCTGAACGGTCAGGAAGTCGCACGAGCCTATATGCCGGACGGCGACATTACGCTGGCCACACCGGCTGTGCCCTATCCTAAAACGGCGGACCTTGACCCCGAGGGCTATGTTCTGGATTGGGGCCGCCAGACAACGCGCCGCGCCTTGAGTCAAAGGCCCCAGGAAATCAAAGACCGGGTCGAAAGCCGGACGCGTCGGATGAAGGATGTCGTGATTCCCGCGAAACACTTGCGCCCAGGCGTCAACGTACTTGCCGTGGCCATTCGTCGTGCGCCAACGCCGGGCTGGCGGTATGTAACAAGACGCAAGGGCGCCAGCTCCGTAGGCAGGGATCATTGGTGGTTCCGGCTCGGGTTGCGTTCAGTGCATCTCAAGACGGACCCCACGGCTGCCGTGATCGGCAATGTCGGCCCCATTCCCGGTCGTGGCCTGACGCTCTGGAACCAGGGGCTTCTTGAAAAAGTTACCCCCAGCGATTTCTCCAACCCCTTTATGCCTTTGCGGCCCGTACGCATTGTGGGCGTGCGCAACGGAATCTTTGCGGGTCAGGTTGTGCTGGGCAATGACGGCCCCATTGAAGGGTTGAAAACGACCGCCTCCGAACTCAAGGGCCCGGGCGTGATTCCGGCTGCGGCTGTCCACGTGCGCTATGGGTTGCCGGATGGTGCGGGCAACACTTTTGACACACTTGAAGATGCCGCTCCTGCTGTGATTTCGTTTCAGGATGGCGCCCGCGCCGTACAGCCGCTCTGGATTACCGTCAATGTCCCGGCCGCAGCCCCTGCGGGCGAATACACAGGCGCGATTACGGTCAGTGCGAAAGGCTTTGAACCGCGCGAGATTCCGTTGTCCGTCGGCATCAGCGACTGGACGCTGCCGCCCGGTGGAGAATTCGCCATTCACATGGACTTCATGCAATCGCCGGACTCGGTCGCCATGGCCTACGATGTTCCGATGTGGTCCGACGAACACATGCAACTGCTGGACCGCACGTTTGCCATGCTGGCCGGCATGGGCAATAAGACGTTGTTCGTCACCGCCATTCGCCGCACGCACATGGGCAACGAACACGCCATGGTGCGTTGGATACGCGACGAGGAAGGCGATCTGCAACCGGATTTCGCCATTGTTGAAAAATATCTGGATGCCGCCCTCAAGCACATGAAACACATTCCCGGGGTCATTCTCTATTGCTGGGAACCTTCCTCGAGCCAGGGGCACGCCGGCGGAACCGGTACGGCGGCCCGCATTCACGACAAACCCATCCTCTACACGTTGTACGATCCCGACGAAGACGAATACTTCGAAGCCAGAGGGCCCGACTGGGGCACGGCCGAAGCACGTGAATTCTGGAAGAAGGTGACGGATGGCATCCAGCCGGTACTGGCCAAACGCGGCCTTCAGGATTCTCTGCTCTTTGGATTGCTCGGCGATCATCGCGCGACCAAGCAGGCTATGGACGATATCTGCAACGGCGTACCGAACGCGAAATGGGCCGTGCATTCCCATTACCGTTGCGAGGAGTGGCAAGGCTATGAAACCGGCATGTGGATTGCCCTGTGGGGTCTGGGCTACCGCCTCACGGATCCGAACGACGGCTATTCGTTTGGCTGGTCGAGCGCCCGCTGGTTCGCCTATTATCCTCGCGAGATGTCGCTACGAAGCAGCCTGACGGAATACCGCGTCAAGGCCGAGGCCTACATCGGCGCGAAACGAGGCGGAAAATTTGTCATTGTAGGCGACGGCCCGCAGGGGCTGGGTCGTCTGGGCGCCGACTTCTGGGTAGTGCTCAAGGACGGACGCGGACGGCGGCGCAACACGCTGGCCGGACGCTATCCGGAATCCGCCTGGGGACAGCTCAACATCAACTTCGGCGTCCCCCGCGTGCTCGGCTTGGGCAAAAGGGGCCCGTGCCGACCGTCCGCTCGGAGACGTTCCGCGAAGCGGCGCAGGAAATCGAAACGCGTGTCTATATCGAAAAGGCATTGCTGGACAAAGAAGCCAACGCTCGCCTCGGCGCAGATCTCATGCAGCGCTGCCGCACAGCGCTGGACGAGCGGATCCGGTTTGCGAATCGGTGCTCCGCTTATCAGGCGGCCGGAGAGACCGAGGCATGGTTTATCGGTTCAGGCTGGCAGAACCGTTCCAAACTCCTTTTCGATCTGGCGGCAGAGGTGTCGCAAAAGTTTCAGGATCGCGCTCCCGAGCCGGATACGGGCGATAAGCAAGAAGAGCAAGATAACACATAGCCCGCGCGACAACGACGCGATGCATGCAACCGCTTGAAGTGACAGGGTAAGAAAGGGTGCTTATATGAAAAAAAAGCTTTGTTTGACTGTTGTTTACGGTTTGGCGCTCGGATTTCTGGCGCGGACGGCCACGGCCAGTGCGGCGGATATTGAGTTGACAGTAACCACGGCCGCGAGCGTGGATCGCAAGGCTGCAACGGTAACCAGCGGGATTCCGTTTGCCAAGGGTCAGGTGCGCGAATTGTCGGGCCTAACCCTCCAGGCGGGGGGACGGACGATTCCTGCCCAGTTTGCCAAGCTGGCGCCTTGGGAAGATGGTTCCATCCGCTGGGCGCTGCTTGATACCCAGGTAGACATCCCCGCCGGGGAATCCGTCATTCTGACGCTGGCACAGAAGGGCAAGAACGTCGCGCCGTCCCAGCCTGCGACCGTGAAGCAGGAGGCGGACAAGGTTGTCATGGCCACCGGTCCCCTGACGCTGGTTTTGGGCACGAAGAAATCGGGTCTGATCGAAACGTTGTCGGTTAGCGGCAAAGATATTTTGACACGAGCAGGCAAGGGACCGGTAATCGTTACGGTCGACGGCAAGGAAGTGGCGGCTGCCGCGCCGGATTCGGTGACCGTGGACCATGCTGGCCCCATGCGCGCGACCGTCTCGATGCGGGGCAAGTTCCCGGGCATTCATAACGATCTTCTGAAGTATACCGCACGGTTTCACGTGTTTGCCAACAGCCAGTTTGTCAAGGTCGAATTCTGGCTGGAAAACCACGGGGCCGACGGCCGGGGAAAAAAAGGCAAACCCGAGTGGTTTGCCTTCGACAGCATGGCGTTGGATTTCGGGATCGACACCGGGGACTCGACGACCGTTCATGCCGAAGGGGTGTCCGTCCCGCCGCCGTTCCGGCTGCTGCAGCGCTGCCTCAAACAGGGCAAGAGCGGGCCTTATTATCGGGATAATGACTTCAGTTATACGATTCATGCCGGGGACGAAGAAAAAAAACGCGGCGACAAGACCGATGGCCTTGTGCGAATTCAGGGCGCCACCGGCGCGTTGAATGTCGGCATTCGCCATTTCTGGCAAAACTACGAAAAGGCCATTCAGGTCGAGCCCGCGTCGCTGCGCCTGTGGCTCTGGCCCACCGAAGGCGAATGGCCGCGGCCAGCCGGCGGCCGCGGCTCCAAGTATAGCCGAAGATTAAGGCGTGTCCACAGTGCAGGGAACTTCATGTTGCCCGGCTCGGTCCACAAGGGCCATGAATTGATCCTCGATGTTTCCGGCCGCCCGGTCGAAGCCGCGGCCGCCGATCTTTCGATGCCGGCCTTTGCGCGCGCGCCTGCCGACTACTATGCGAAGACCGAAGCCCTTCCGGGTCTGTTTACGGCCGACGCCATCGCGACCGGCAACCGCACGGCTGACTTCAAACTGAAAGGCGTGGCCCGAAGCGCGGCGGCGATGGCGGACCCCGAGGACGCGGGCAGCATATTTTCCGCGCGGAGCGAAACGGTAAGTTTCCAACTCGGGTATATGACCGACCAGTCCTATTGGTATGGCTGGATGGATTTCGGCGACCTGTCCGTTCCCGGCATAGGGCAGGTATCGCTGCATTACGACTGGCCCATGCTGGCGCTGCACGAGTATCTGCGCCAAGGAAGTCCGCATGCGCTGGAACTGGCAACGCAGATGGCCCGGCATTTGATCGACATCGACCAGAGCTGGTCCGACCGCGATCCGCCTACAGGCAATGCCCTGCAGCGCGGGAATCTTTTCCCGACTTGGCATGCCTCGGGCCGGGATAGCGGCGGCGCGGCGCCTGGAAGCACGTTCTTAAGCGGCGTGGCCCTTTACCACTTGCTTACCGGCGATGCCAAGGCCCGCGAGGCCTGTATGCGCAGTGCCGAAGGCCTCGTCCGAGCATGGGAATCCATTGGGAAAAGCAAAGTTTATGGTGGAGGAACCAAGGTTGATATGGAGGCCAATGCCTGGGCGATCGACAGCTTCTGCGCCGTCTACACATTGACGGGCGACAAGCGCTGGCTGGACGAGGCGATGAAGCTCTTCGATACCAATGTCGCAAGCAAACGGAAGTCGCACGGCCCCCACCTTCACTCGGCCGGCACCGCCCAGATCGCAGGCCAGAGTTATATTGGAGAGGACCGCAAATACGCCTATGCCATCGGACCCTTCTGCAACCTGCACCGACATACGCAAAACGAAAAAGTTTTCAAGTTGCTCCAGGAAGGCTGCGAAACCCCTTTGCCGTCAGACAGTTTTTTCGATGGTCCGATCTACATGGCCGGACTACAGGCCTATGTCGGCGGAGTCTCCGGCAATGCCGATCTGTTGAAGGCTGCGAGGAGAACGGTTATGCTCGCCTTCCCCGAATCTAAAAAACCGCCCGTCTTTCAGCCGGACAACAAGGACTGGTCCGAACGCGCCGCCATGCTG
>SLMC01000421.1 GCA_007133745.1 Kiritimatiellia bacterium | reverse complement strand
TGTTGGCAACGCTGCAAATCAGGATTTTGCGCGGTTACGCGCAAATATCCTGGATTTGCTTGTTGGCGATCATTCCAGTTTTCGTTCATTCCGGACACTCTTGTCATCCGGCTTGTACACAACCTTGTTGGTCACACCATCTTCAACCCATGTGATGTGATGTGGATAGACATTGTTTGCGGCAAAACGATCTCCGATGTACTGCCGATCTTCGGGAGACATAGAAATTGTCACATGGATATTGACAAGATTTGCCCATTCAGAATCCTTTTTCGCAAACCACGATCTTTGATAACAGTGCTTTGCACATTGATCTACGTTGGCAAAGCTATTGTCGTCGTCCACTTTGAACTGAAGCTGCTGATCGGCGTTCCGAAACACAATAATCCGCTGTGCTTTGCCTGCACTGACGACGGCTATCGCTGAAACCGCAACTAGGGCGAGTGTGACGATTAATAAGATCTGTTTCATTTTCTTTTCGCCAACGTTTAATCGATACAATGGGTTAATTTAAAGAATATTGACATGATCTGAGCTTTGTGTAAAAAGATCAAGAAGAAAATACACTAAATTTTTCTATCGAATGATAAAAAGCCGTTGACATATTGTCTGCACATCGATATTAGACCTGTTGTTAAATATTAGGTCTTTTGTTTTCTTCGCGGCGGGGTTTCGCGAAAAAGCATTGTTCTTTTTGTCTCTAATATGAAATTATACTTATTGATAAATAATGTTTTAGCATTGTTTAAGTTGCTTATTTAGTAGTCTTTTATGCGTAAAGGAGGTCTGTGTTTATGGATGGCAGAATAAAGAACAATTTGATCGAGGAGTTTGCTCAACATATAATCAAGAATGGCATTGTCGATAATGAGCATGCAAAATTCTTTGTGATATGGGTTAGACGCTACCTCGATATGGCGCCGCAAATTGACCGAGCTACACCTGACGAGCTGCGCATTCTTTTTATCGACAAACTGGAAAGGGAAAGGAAAGAGGATTGGCAGATTGAGCAGGCGCGCAAGGCGGTTTCAGCCTGGCTCGCCTGGCAAGAGCAAAAGGCAAAAGGCGAATTGGTCGCCAAGGTCGATGTCGGGCCTGACGGCTCAGTCGTGGCCGAGGACGCTTGCGCATATATGCGCCAGATTCTGCAAGTTCGCCATTATTCGTATCGTACGGAGCAAACCTATTTGGATTGGGTCAGGAGATTCTTTTCCTATCTGGATCACATCGGCGCAGGGGTGAATGGCCGGCCAATTGTGTCAAAGGAAAATTTCGGCAATTTCATTTCCCAGTTGGCGACGCGCCACAATGTCGCGGCGACAACTCAAAATCAGGCGTTTGGCGCCTTGCTGTTTCTTTACAGGCATGTGCTGGGCGTGGATGTCGACGATTTGGGCTCAATGGTGAGAGCCAAGAAGGGCAAGCGCATGCCTGTGGTGCTCTCGCCAGACGAGGTGCAAACGTTGCTAAGCTGCATGTCGGGAACAAGCAAGCTGATGGCCAGCCTGATATACGGAGCGGGTTTGCGCGTATCGGAATGCTGTCGTCTTCGGGTGCAGGATGTGGATATGGATAATATGTCGCTCAGGATTCGCGGGAAAGGCAATAAGGATCGTACGACGTTGTTGCCGCAAGATTTGATCCCGGCGCTAAGCGCGCATTTGGATCGAGTCCGAGGGCTTTACGATACGGATCGCTCGGCGGAGGTGGCCGGGGTGCATTTGCCGGATGCGCTCGGACGCAAATATCCGAATGCCGACACGCAATGGGTCTGGTACTGGGTGTTTCCCAGCGCCAAGCTTTCAGTCGATCCGCGCACCAATACGGTGCGTCGGCATCATACGAGCGATGGCGCCATTCAGACCGCCGTCTCGAAGGCGGCGGCAAAATCGAAGATCCCGAAGCGGATATCGGTTCATACGTTGCGGCATTCGTTTGCGACCCATTTGCTGCTTCAGAATGTGGATATCCGGCATGTGCAGGAATTGCTCGGCCATGCGAACGTGGAAACAACCATGATCTATACGCATGTGCTCAAGGGCATTCGGAATGTCCCGACAAGTCCGTTCGATACGTTGCGGCGCGACCGACACAAGGAGACTCGTCCATGACCCTGCTGCGGCTGGCTGGCTGCCGCCCGTTTCACGACAGGCGGCTCGCCGATTAAGCCTGGAAGAAGCGAGGTTTTCGTCGCGAGAGTGCGCAAACGTTTGCGGACTCGCAGCAGAAAACTCGCTTGTTTTAGGATTAAGGCTTTGCGCAAGGAGCAAGGGCTCACGGTTCAGGGTTGGAGGACTGCGTGTTAAGCTGATTTGTCAATCGGATTAATCGTGTACTTAATCGACCGGGAGAAGCGATGCCGAGAGTGGTTAAAGTGGTGGTGGACGTGAAGCTGGGGCGGGCTCTCGATTACGAGGTTCCGGACGCGCTGGCGGACGGCGTCGCGGTCGGCGCCCAGGTCGTTGTGCCGCTGGGCAAACGCGAGGTGCGCGGGGTCGTGGTGGGGTTCGCGGACCGCTCCGATTTTCCGGTCCTGAAGCCGATCCTTTCGGTCGCGCATGAACATGCAACCTTGAGCCCGGCCATGCTCAAACTCGTCGACTGGATGGCCGACTACTATTTCGCGTCGGTCGAAGCGGCGATGCGTACCGTGCTGCCGGGCGCGATCCGCAACAAGAACGCGCGGTTCAAGGAGCGGTTGCGGGTTCGGCTCGGAGAGTCCGAGCCGGCGTCAAGCGCATTGTCCGCCGGGCAACGGCAAATCGCTCTGGCCAAGCTGTCGCCGAAGCAAAAGCTCGTTCTGGACTATGTGGCCGGTTGCGAAGACGGCGCATGGCTGCACGATCTGACGCGAGACTTAAAGGTCACGGCCGCACCGGTGCAGGCTCTTGTGAAAAAGGGCGTGCTGATTATTGGGGCGGGGGCGATGCGGCGCGATCCGCTGGCGCATCGCGAGGTGTTGCCGACAGGGCCTCTGACCCTGATGCCGGAACAGCAGGCGGCGCTGGATGCGATTATGGCCAGTGTCGGCGCCGCGACGGTTGCGCCCGATGCGGCGACAGCGGGCGCGGATGGCGACAGCACGACCGATTCGCCCAAGGTCGTGCTGTTGTACGGCGTGACGGGCAGCGGCAAGACCGAGGTCTATTTGCAAGCCATCGACGCTGTTTTGAAACAGGGGCGCGGCGCCATTGTGCTGGTGCCTGAAATTTCGCTGACGCCGCAGACCGTGGATCGGTTTCAGTCCCGGTTCGGCAAGCGCATTGCCGTGCTGCACAGTCGGCTGTCGGACGGCGAGCGGCACGACGAATGGCATCGCATCCATAAAGGCGAGGCAGATATCGTGGTGGGCGCGCGTTCGGCCGTGTTTGCTCCGGTGCGTCGGTTGGGGTTGATCGTGGTGGACGAGGAGCACGATACCGGCTACAAGCAGGACGAGGCGCCGCGCTACAATGCGCGCGACGTGGCGACCATGCGGGGCCGCATCGAAGGCTGCGCCGTCGTGCTGGGTTCGGCAACGCCAAGTCTGGAGTCCTGGCACAACGCCCGCGCGGGGAAGTATCGGCTGGCCGTCCTGCCGCGTCGGGCGGACGACCGCCGTATGCCGGTCATTCAGGTTGTGGATATGCGCGCGGAAGCCGAACGGAGCGGGGGCGCCTGCGTGTTTTCAAAAGCGCTGATCGAAGCGGTGCGCGGTCGGCTCGAACGCAAGGAGCAGATCATTCTGTTCCTTAACCGGCGCGGGTTTGCCACGTCGTTGATCTGTCCGCATTGCGGGTTTGTGGCCAAGTGCGAGCATTGCAGCGTTTCGTTGACCTATCACCGGGCCGACGAACGGCTGCGTTGCCATATCTGCGGCGACAGCCGCGTGGCGCCGGACCGTTGTCCGTCCTGCCAGGACCCGGCCTTCAAGTTTTCCGGGATTGGCACGCAACGGGTGGAAAACATTGTCGGGAAACTGTTCCCGCACGCCCGCATGCAGCGCATGGATGCGGATATGACGACGCGCAAGCATTCGCACGCCAACATTCTCGGCGCGTTCCGGAGCGGACAGTTGGATATTCTGATCGGCACGCAAATGATCGCCAAAGGGTTGCATTTCCCCAACGTGACGCTGGTCGGGGTGATCTATGCCGATTTGAGTTTGCACATGCCGGATTTCCGCGCGTCGGAGCGTACTTTTCAACTGCTGGCCCAGGTCGCGGGCCGGGCCGGCCGCGGCGAGGTGCATGGCGAGGTGATCATTCAGACCTATACCCCTTTCAATCCGGCGGTGCAGGCGGCGCGTCGGGTCGACTACGAGGGGTTCTGCGATCAGGAACTCGAGTTTCGCAAGGATCTGAGCTATCCGCCGTTCTCGCGGCTCATTTGCATTGGTCTCAAAGGGGCCGGCGAGACGGCGACGAGCTATAGCGCCGCGTGTCTGGCCAAGCGGCTGCAGGAGCATCCGGCCGGACAGGGCCGTGTTCGGGTTTCCGAGGCGGCGCCCGCGCCGTTGGCCAAGGCGAAAGGGAAATATCGGTTTCAGGTTGTCATGCGGGCCGGGTCCGTGCGTCTTATGACGCGCATGCTTTCGGAAACGCTTGAAAAACTGACGCTTCCGCGCGACGTCGCGCTCAGCGTCGATGTCGACGCCCTGAGCTTGCTGTAGTCCTGAAAAGGCGGGTTTTTCCATCAATACGGGCAGGCTGAAAGGATAGCCGAGGACAAGATTTGGAGTGCGGCGACCCGGCGCCGCTTTGGTCGGCGGGACCTGGCCCGCCAATCGGGTTGCCGCGCGCCGGGTCGCGCGAAACAGAGCGGCGCGAGCTCGCCGCACTCCAAACCGGATGCACACATCAACCAACGAACGTGGACAGGAAAAAACTGCGAAGCAAATGGAGAGGTTAAGGCGACAAGGCGCTCTGACCCGCAACCCAAGTGTGCGGGTATGTGGGTTTGGGAGTATGTGAGTTTTACCCACACACTCACGCACCCACACACTCGCAAACAATCACGCCTCCAATTTCTTGTTTTTTCCGGCAGGACGGCGTGATTAAGGCGCTAGTCGCGGAAGCCGCCGGCATAGGTGATGACGCACATGAGGCGGTATTGTTTGTGCGGTCCCGTATTAACGCCGGAGACGCGGAAGGCGGGGTTGAAGATGTTGCCGCGATGGCCGCGGTCCGGCACGCCGTCGTCGATGATAAGCTGCAGGACGATTTCTCGGGCGGTTGAAAAGCCGCCAGAATGCGGCCCTTGTGATGCTTGGCTGTTGTTTGCGGCTCGCTTTGATCGAGTCCCCAGAGAGCGAGTTCGCCGTTGGAGCCGCCGGTCGCCACGGCTTGTCCGTGGAGTGTGAAGGCTACGCCGCCGGTTTGGCCGGTCGAACTAGCGTAGCGTTGTTCGATATTTCCGGTTTCCGTGGAGAGCAGATACAGGCGACGATTCGTTCCGGTCACGGCCAGCAGAGTTCCGTTCGGATTGAAGGCCGCCGCTTGAATGGTTCCGTATGCGCGACCCGATGCCACGATGCGAGCCGCTTCTTGACTTGGCTCGGCACGAAGGGTTGACGCGGTCAGCGCAAGACCGACGCACGCAAGCCAGACTTTCGCATATAGCCGATGCATGATTAGGAAACAACGTAGCGTCGGCCGGCTCCCGTGTCAACGCCTGAACGGCGATTTTCAGCAATTCGCATTATGGCGGCGTCCCCCGCGACCTTGCGTCGCGGTAACGGGATGGGGTGGAAAGGCGTACCTTTCCATCCCAATCTCTGACCCTTGCCGCGCAAGGCGGCAGGGGGCCAAGCCCAAATGCGAATCGCCGGGCATTGTCCACCGCTGTTGCCCGATATTCTCTCTTTACTTCTCTGCGGCCGATTGCTAGGTTTTCAGGCTTTATGACAGCGCTGTTGCGGCGCGATTGCGGGGTGCGGACGATGGATGCCAAAAAATACTATGTTACGACGCCGATTTACTATGTCAATGATCACCCGCATATCGGGCACGCCTATACCACGATCCTGGCCGACGTGCTGGCGCGCTATCATCGGCTGACGCGAACGCCGACTTTTTTTCTGACCGGCACGGACGAGCACGGCCAGAAGGTGAGCCGCGCCGCGGCCAAGGCCGGGATGACGCCGCAGCAGCAGGCCGATACCACCGTGGTGCGTTTTCAGGCGCTGTGGGACAAGCTTGGCATCACGCACGACGATTTCATTCGTACCACCGAAGATCGGCACAAGACCGTGGTCCGCACAATCCTGCAGGATATGTACGACCGCGACGAAATTTACCGTGCCGAATACGACGGCTGGTATTGCGTGGCCTGCGAACGTTTCTATACCGAGAAGGATTTGGCCGACACCCTCTGTCCGGAACCCGGCTGCGG
>SLMC01000226.1 GCA_007133745.1 Kiritimatiellia bacterium | reverse complement strand
TGGGTGGGGCCGGACCGCATGAGTCATCCGTTGAAGGAAATTGTTCGGGCCGAGCTGGTCAAGATTTTGAAACGCTATCGACGACACGACATTCTGCTGCTGGCCCATTCCATGGGCTCGATCGTTGCGTACGACGTGTTGACAGCGGGGGTTCCGGATATAGCTGTTCACACCTTGGTCACGTTTGGCTCGCCGCTGGGGAATCCTCTGGTGCGCAAGGAAATCGCCGAAGAGCAACGGAGCGCGCTGCATCGGGAGGGCGATCTGGAAACCCCGCCGGGGATTGTCCGGCGTTGGGTCGATATCGCCGACCCGCTCGACAGCGTGAGCAGTCACAGCGATTTACCGCGATATTATCGTCCCAACGCGCGCGGGGTTCAGGTCGAATCCGTGTCGGCACGCAACGAGTACGCCTGTCAAGGCGTTCCGTCGCATCATAAGCTGTACGGATATGTGCGCACGCCGGAGTGCGCGCGGATGGTCGACGATTTCCTGAACGAAGGCGGTATGCCCTGGCTGCAACGGGCTCAATGCGCCCTGGCCAGAACGCTGTTCGGAAGCGGCCGGGCCGCGAGCGCGTCTGAAGCAGGAAGGGAATGAAACCGCAACCCCTTTTTTTAGCCACAAAAGGCTCAGCGCGGCAAAGCCGCAACCCAAAAACATGTTTGACCAGAAGGCAACGAAGATAATGAAGGCAGAAGAAAAGAAAGCCCGCTAATCACGCTAATATGCGCGAATGGAATTTATTTGATTCGCGTTAATTCGCGTGATTCGCGGGGAACGCCTAGTCCAACCGCTTCGCCGGGAAAGCGACAAACAGTAAACGGGATTGGCAATGCGCGCAAAAACCACAGTATGGCTTCTGATCGGTTGTCTGGTTGCCGGACCGTCCGGCGCGGCCGACGAGGCATGGACATGGCGGACGCCCGGGGCGGCGACAAAGCGCTTTGTTTGCGATGCCGACTGGCGCGGTTACGACGCGATCGAGGTGGACGTGCAGGCGCTGGCGCGTCGCGAGACGGCAGGGCCGGTTGCGCTCTATTTCTTTCTTGAAAACAAGCAGAGCCTTTTTTTTCAAAGTCAGGAAGGCCTGGTTCTGGACGGAACCCGCCAGACGCTGCGTATCGATCTGCACGAGGACCGAACCGCGTTATGGTGTGTCAATGCACGGCGGCCCCTGGCGCCGGACGCCTTGCGCTGGGTGCGAGCCTGGGGAGTGAAGGCGCACGCTCCGAACGGATCCGAGGGGCGCGTGCGGATTGGTGCGCCGCGCCTGATCAAGGCGCGGAAAGACCGGTTGCGCCTGACCGACATGCAAGGGCCGGCCCGGCCGCGGCTCGGCGCCGTCAATCCTGTGCGGTTCACGGTGCGCGGGTTTAGAGGCAATCCTTTTTGCACCGATGAAATTCAGGCCTTTCTTGACGTCGAGGGACCGGACGGCTCCCGCCGGATTCCCGCCTTTTTCCGCCAGGATTTTCGCAAGGTCGTTCGGCCGGGAACGGATCGTGCCGAACCCATCGCCACGGGGCGGCCCGGCTGGCAGGCGAACTGGCGTCCGGAACAGCCGGGCGAGTATCGTCTGAGTCTGGCTGTGACCGTCGGCTCGACGGGTCTGACCCATGCGCTTGGGCTCGTTGCGGTTGACGAATCCGACGCGGCCGCGGACGCCCCCGTTCATCAGGACACAGCCGAGACGGCTGACGCATCGCGCTTTGTCGGGGCGGTTCCGGACCGGGTATTCAAGCGTTCGGAAGAACAATGGCTGCCGGCATGGACGAACGGCCCGCCCGAATCCTTCTGGCAGGTGCGCTTGGATTGGACGCCCGCCTGGGGACGCTATACCGGGATGGGCGAATTCGATCAGTTGGCCGCCTGGCGCTTCGAAGCCGCGTTGGATCGCCACGGAACCCGGACGCCGCGCCCGATCCTGTTTTTCGGCGAGAAGGAAATGGGTCGGCACGGGACCTACAATTGGCTGAGCCATCCTTTCAACAGGGAGAATGCCGGGCATTTGCAGCGGGCCGACCTGCTGTTCGCCGATCCTGTCGCCGCTCGGACGATCAAGAACCGGGCCCGCTATCTTTGGGCGCGCTACGGCGATCATCCGGCGGTTTCAGGGCTGCTGGTGCAGGCGAGCGGAGAGGCGCCGCATGTCGTGGCCTGGGTTCGCCGCATCGCGACCGAATTGCAAAAGGACCATCCCGGGATGAACCTGCTTTCCGACAATCCGGGCTTGCCGGCGCGCGTTTGGCGGCGGCCGCTCGATCTGGCGCAGAGTTGGACGGTCGATCCGAGACTCGCGCCCGAAGCCGCCGTGTCGATCGACGAGGCAACGTCTCGCGTGCAGGTGCGGGCCGAGGCCAGCCGGACAGCCGCGCTTGTCGCCCGTTCCGTTTTCCATTGGGCCGGCGCCGCCATGCTGTCGTTCGACATTCTGGCGCCGGCATCGGCCCCGGAAGATCTCAAGGTCATGGCCTTCTTCCGTACCGGGCCCCGCCAGATTTTCGAGTCCGATCTGCGCATGCTGAAGCGCGAGGAATGGACCCGGGTCGGGTTCCGGCTGGATACGGCGGACGACTGGACGTGCGCGCGGGACCGAACCCGGCATCCGCATCCTTACGACTGGCTGAACATCAGGGAAATAGGACTGCGTTTTTTCAGCGTCGAGGATGGAACCGTCGCGGCCGCGATCGGACCCGGCGAGCTGAGCGGACCCTATCGTTTCGAGACCGAGGCCCGGTCGCCTTTGGCGATTCGGGCGGCAGCCGTCAACGCCGAAAAGATTCCGCAATACGAAAAGTTCGAAGTGGATTTTCACGTCAATCGCGTGTTCAACAACCCTTACGATCCGCGCGAGGCGGACGCGACGCTGACCGTGACGGATCCCGAAGGGACGATGCATTCGCACCCCGCCTTTTTTTACGAGCCGTGGCGTTTGGACGCGCGGGACGGACGCGAACGCGCGGAACCCGACGGCGCGCCTTCGTGGCGCGCGCGCTTTGCGCCGTGGATGACGGGTCGGCATGCGTGGCGCCTGACGGTTCGGGCGGACGATGAAACCGCTGTCGCCGAGGGCGAGTTCGAGTGCGTGCAAGGGACGACGCCGGGCTTCGTACGCGTCTCGAAAAAGGATCCGCGCTATTTCGAGTTTTCCGGAGGAGACTTCTATTTCCCGATCGGGCACAACGTGCGCTCGCCCGGCGACGACCGCGCCCGCAAGCAAGGCGCCGCGGCCGCGAAAAATTCACGGTGGGCCGAAGCGGTCGGGACCGGCGCCTATGCCCGATGGTTCGAGCGCATGCGCGACAACGGCGAAAACTTCGCGCGCATCTGGATGGCGCCCTGGTGGGGCGGACTCGAATGGAACCGCGATCACGAAGGCTACCACGGGCTCGGCTACTACAACCAGGGCAATGCGGCCCGGCTCGACCGCATCGTCGAGCTGGCGGAAGCGAACGGGATCTATCTGAATATGGAAACCTTGAACCACGGCGCGCTGAGTACGCGGGTCGATGCCGACTGGGAACACAACCCCATGAACCGGCACACATCGCCCGAAGGCTATCTGTCCTATGCCACGGAATTTTTCGGGAACGAGCGCGCGATCCGCGAGCATCGCAACAGGCTGCGCTATATCGTGGCCCGCTGGGGCTATTCCCGATCCATCGCCTGGTGGGGCCTGCTGACGGAGGCCGAATGGGTCGAAGCCTATTTCCGCGCCATTCGCGGCAGAGAAAAGATGCCGGACGTCCCCTGGATTCCCCGGCCGTACCCGAACAGCGCCTATCGCCAGGGCGTCATTGACTGGCTGGTGGACACGGCCCGATACGTCCACGAAACCGACGCTCATCCCCGGCCGGTTTCGGCCCACTTCTCGATGCCTCAGCACGGAACCGAACTCTGGCGCCATGACGGGATCGATGTGGTACACAACAACGCCTACACCGCCTGGATTCAATGGTGGCGCGAGGGCGGTTTCGACAAAACCGACGGCGTCGCCGACGTGATCCACGCCTTTGCCGACCGCTACCATGTCCATGCCCGAAGCAAGCCGCTCATGATCGGCGAATGGGGCGGCACGCCCTATGGCAGCGACGCCGCCCACCTCGCGGCCGAACTGCATACCGGGCTCTGGGTCATGGCCATGACCCGTTGCGCCGGCGTGGCGGGTTTCTGGTGGTGGAACTTTCTGGATGCGGAAAACCTGTATCCCCGCTTCAAGGCCGTAGCGAATTTCATGGCGAACGAGGATCGACGCGGCAAGAATTATCGCTGGCAACGCGCCGCGCTTTCGTTTCCCGACGCGGCGCCGCGCGAGGATTTTTCGGAACGACACGGCGTGGTTCTGTTCAATGAACAGGAATTGCGGGCCTACCTCTTCAGCAAGGCCGCCAACCGCCGCAACAACTCCCTGGCGCCCAGGGACGCGGAAGATCCGCGGTTCCCGCCTACCGGCGAAGGCTGGCTGGATGTTCCGGACACCGTCGGCCATGGCCGCTATCGGGTGGAATACTGGGACCCGCAAGCCGGCGCCATCCTGTCCGAGACCGAGGTGACGCTCGACGCCGAAAAGCGCCGCATTCCACTGCCTTCGCATCGGGTCGATCTCGCGCTCAAGCTGAACCTCGCCCTTCCGAAGCAGGATCGAGAATGACGCGCGCGGAACGATGCAGGCAGGTCCGATTCTAATCGGAGGTTTGCGTATCGTCTTCGGCCGGTTCGGGGAGCGGGGTTTCCGGCTGAGCGGTTTCAGGCGCGTCAAGAACGGGGCCGTCAACGAACGGGACATCCACGGTGACGGCATCGGCGGGCGGCATGTCGCCCGTGGCGTCCGTATCGACGGCGCGATCCCAGACGGGCCCGGCGGTTTCGTCCTGCTGCGGCATGGCTTGAGCGGGCGGGGCTGGCGCGACATCTTTCGTGCGGTCGGTGACCGATACGTCCGCGGGCCGTCCGCTGCTTTTCATGAACGCGAGCATGGTGCTGTTGAGCAGGAAGATAAAAGCCAGAACCACGGTGACTTTGGTCAGAACGTTGCCGACTTGCGATCCGAACAGCGATTCGCCCATGCCGCCGCCAAACGCCGTGCCCATGCCTTGGCTCTTGGATTTTTGAAGCAGGATGATGCCGATCAACATGAATCCGACGACAACTTGAACGAAAATCATGAAATAATGCAACAGTGTTCCCATGGCGTTTTTGCTCCTTGCGCAACCGGTCGCGAGGGCCGATCGGCTTTTTCGATCTTAACCTTAATGCGAGGCACCATAGCGCTGTCGCGCCGATACGTCAAAGAATAATGCTATTTTTTTACGGCTCGGGCGGCCCGACGCCGGAAGTTCAATGTTGCAATCGAAATTGAATGCGGATAACAATGAACTCGGATTATGCCGTATGAACATGTTCATCCGGGAAGGGTGCGACAATGCTGACGATGGTAGCCACGCCCATAGGCAATTTGGAGGATGTCGGCGCGCGCGCCTTGCGGACGCTGCGCGAAGCGGATGTGCTGGCGTGCGAGGATACGCGGCGCACCCGTATTTTGCTCGATCACTACGGCATTCCGAAACCCGGACTGGTGCTGTCCTATCGGGAAGGCAACGAGCAGCGGGTCGGCGAACGGATTCTGAACTGTCTCGACCGGGGCCTGAACGTGGCGCTGTGTTCCGACGGCGGCTACCCGGGCATCAGCGATCCCGGTTACCGTTTGGCGCGCATGATCGCCGAACGCGGCGGCGAGTTCCAGGTAATTCCCGGCCCCTCGGCGGTTCCGGTGGCGCTGCTCCTGTCCGGGCTGCCCACATCGAGCTATACGTTCAAGGGCTACCCGCCGCGCAAGCCGGGCCCATTGCGCCGGTTTTTCGACGAGGAGTCCGACCGACCGCATACGCTCGTCTGCTTCGAATCCCCTTTTCGCGTCGGCAAAACGCTGGCGGCCGCCCGCGACACGCTGGGCGATCGGGAAGCCGCCGTGTGCATCGAGCTGACCAAGAAGTTCGAGCGCGTCCATCGCGGCGGCCTCGTCGCCCTGGCCGAACGGTTCGCCTCGGAACCGATCAAGGGCGAAGTCACGATCGTCGTGGCGGGCAACCATCCGAAATTCGCCAACCGCCTGCCGAAATAGCAAGAAATAGGAGGCGTGATTGTTGGTGAGTGTGTGGGTGTGTGGGAATCGCGCGTAATTAAGGTCGTTTTCGGACAGCCTCGGCTGGAGCCGGCGGTCCCCCGCCGGTAGAAAAACGGCCGAGGACGGCCCACTCCATGCGTACGATGCGTTGATGGCCAGCTTAACTAGACCCCATCCGAAAAGGTGTTCCCAAACAGACCGTTGCCATGCCGCAGGTTTTCTTATCCGTACTCGTACACATACTCGTACACCCCTATCTCTTATCCCCTCTTTCTC
>SLMC01000142.1 GCA_007133745.1 Kiritimatiellia bacterium | reverse complement strand
CTCACAAACTCACGCACTCACAAACCCACATACCCACATACTTGGTTGCGGGCGTCAGCCCGCCTTGTTGAGTAAGGAGGAGGAAAACGATGAATATCGAGGTGTATCGGCAGGAATTTTTTCGTTTGGCGAATGCGTTGATGGGCCGGCCCGGATCCGTCGCGGAGTGGGTGGCGATGTCTGTGCTGGGCGTGGTTGTTTTCGTCTTGATCTTGACCCTTGTGGGCCGGGCGTTCAATTGCGCCATGGCCGATCCGGGCCGCGTCCTGGCGACAGGAGTCGCGACGGCGCTTCTGTTGACGGTTGTGGCGGTTGTGTCCAATGTTCATCTCGTTCCGTTTATGGGGGATTGGACTTGGCGCTACGCGATCACTTTTGGGATCGCGGTTTTGGTGTTTGGCGGCGGCGCTGTTCCGATGGGCCGCGTCTTTATCAAAGGCTCCTATAACCAGGTGTTGTTCGCGATGCTGATCGCGCTGGCGGCCGCCGCGCTTGCCATGACAATGACGCGCGCGGGGTTCAGGGCGGCGCGCGCAGGCGACCAAGGCCTGGCTCCGGCCCGGGATCGGCTCGAACAAGCCAAGGAAACGCTGCGTTAGCCCTTAGGGTTCGCGCAGAAATTAATTGGAAGCGTGATAGTTTGTAAGTGTGCGGGTGCGTGAGTGTGTGGGGGTGGGTGAAAACTCACATACTCCCAAACCCGCATACCCCCACACTTGGGTTGCGGGCGAAGCTTCCCTGAACTTTACCGGGCGAACGAGCGTTGATACGGGTATGAGCATGCGTGGCGCTATATCGGGAAAACATTGGGGGCGCCGGCTGTTGGCCGGTTGGTTTTGCTGCCTGGCCTTTTCGTTTGCGGCCGGAACCGACGAGGTTGAGATGCGGCTGGGGATCAATCGCGCCCGCCTGTTCGAAGGGGAGTCCTTGCTGCTTACGGTTCGTGTTTCAGGTGCGAGCCAGCCGCCCGAGCCGGATGTGTCCGGTATTGACCATGCCGCTGTCGAGTTTTTGGGCAGTCAGAGCCTGGATCAGGTGTCCGTAACCGTGGTGCGGGGGCAGGTCAGGAAAACGGGCTTTTTCGGACGGCTTTTTTCCTATCGCATCACACCCGACCGCAAAGGCGAATTTCAGATTGGGCCGGTCCGGCTTGCGCTGCCGGACCGGACTTTGGTCGAACAGGGTCCAACCATTACGGTACAGGGCATCGAGGAGCAGGACGACGTGATCGTCGAGGTTGTCGCTTCGCGGGAAACGGTATTGCTGGACGAATCGTTCGACATCGCGCTGAATATTCTCATGAAGCGCATGCCGGGAACTTTGGCCGCCTTGGATCCGCTGGATCCGGCACGGCCGCCCCAGCTCGATGTTCCGTTCATGGAGATGCAGCCGATTGCGGGCTTGGACGGGCCCGATTTGCGCGCTCTGCTACGGGCGCGGCTTGCGCAGCGGAGAAGCGACCCGGGATTCGCCATCAACAACTACACCGTTCGGCCCGATCCGTTCGACGAGATGTTCCGGTTCGATCGCCATCGCGAACCAAGCAAGGCGCGCTTCATGTTCGAGCGGCGCGCGGTCGAACGCAACGGCGTTCCCTATTACAAGTATTCCGTGGTTTTATCCTATCGGCCCGAGGAGGAAGGCGTTTACACGTTCGGGCCGGTCATGTTCAAGGGCGATATCGTACGGAACATCGATGCGGGCCGACGCATGAACACGCATCCGGTTTTCGCCGTGGGTCCGGCGCGGATCGTGCGGGTGGTGCCTCCGCCGGAGGAGGGCCGCCCGTTGTCGTTCATCGGCGCCATCGGTTCCGGCCTGACCGCTTCGGCCGAGTTGGATACGCAACGCTGCAAAATTGGCGATCCGTTGACTCTGACGCTGACCGTATCGGGCGATGCGACGCTGCGTAACGCGCATGCGCCGCCGATTCATGCGCAGCCGGATGTTCATTCGCGTTTTCGCGTGTATCCGGATGCGACCGAGACGTTTCGTCAAAGGGACAGCGTGCGGTTTCTCTACCGATTGCGTCCGATCATGGCGGGAACCATCGATTTGCCGTCTTTGGCTGTGTCCTATTACGATTCCCGGGAAAGAGACTACCGGACCGCGTGGACGAAACCCATGCCGATTCGCGTGGACGATTCGCACCAGATCGGCGTGGAAGACGTCATTGGCCTGAAGGCGCACGAGGATGTCGGAGCGCTGCACGAAACGGCGCCGCTGGCGCCTGCGCCGTTGAGCGTGTCGCCCGTCGGCGCCGAACCCAAGCCTTTGCGATTCGACGGGCGGCATGGCGCGTGCGCAGTCGTGGCTCCTGGCGTTTACGGTTTCGTTGTCCTGCTTCGCTGGCGCCGCCGCCGCGCAAGCGCGCTAGCGGCGCGCAAACGGCGGCGCTCGGCGCTGGGCCGCGCACTCGCCGTTTTGCGAGATGCCGAACGCGATGCGGACCTCGTCGTCCGGGCTCAATCCGTCTGCGAGGCCATGAAAACCTATCTGGCCCAACGGCTCGATGTCGAGCCTGCCGGTCTGACGCCCTCCGACGCGCGACGACTTCTGGCGCGGCAGGGTGTTGAAGCGGCGGTGGTTGCGCGATTCGAGGCTGTGCTCGAAGCGCATTTCAACGCGGCCTATCATGGCGCAGGCGTCGGCTTGCCGACTCCTGACAGGGACGATGTTTCGGACGTAGAGGACATTTTGCGCCGGACAGACGCGGATCTGGCGCGCATGGAGGCTGAATTATGAGATGTCGGCACACGCTATCGTTTCGACGGTCGGGCCGACTGCGGCGACGCTGGGCCGCCGTACCGTTGTGCGTGATGGCGTTTTGGGCGCTTCCGGCCTCGGCACGTATCCAGATGCGTTTCGACGAAAGAATCGAGCATGAATTCATGTGGCGCGAAGCCGCCGTCCGCGCCGCTTCCGCGGAAAGCGAGTCGGATTTCATGCGCGTGGCAGAGACCTATCGCGCTTTGATCCGTGCCGGCGTCCGCAATGGACCGCTGTTCTACAATTTGGGCACGGCTCTGCTGAAGGCCGACCGATACGACGAGGCTATGAATGCCTTGACGAGAGCGGAGCGCCACATGGGCGCCAATCCGGAAATCCGGCGCAACATGAGACTGGCCTTGGCCCGCGAACGCGACCCGTCCGACGTCTTTCTCCCGTGGTATCGTCTCTTTCTCTTCTGGCATTACCGGCTCGGCTTTCATGCGCGGTCGACTTTGGCCGCCATCGCCTTTGTCGTTTTTTGGCTGACCATGTGTCTGGTGGTCGTCGGCTGGCGCGCCAAACCGATTCGCGCGCTTCGTGCCGCCGCTTTGGCGCTCCTGATTCTGTACGGGTCCAGTACAGGCGCCTCGCTGCTTCAGGAACGGCGCGACGATATGCGAGACCGTGTCATGGAGGCGGAACGGAAGGGCGGGAACGGACATAAATCACTGTAATCCCAGGCGTTATGGGATGATACTGGATATAAATAGTTCACGTTAAAAACCCGGTAAAGTCGGACGCCAGTCAAATATGATTATGAAAAGAATCGCAATTGTTTCAATGCTGGCGCTTTGCGTCGGCACGACGGCATCGGCGTCGATTACCGTCGAGGCGAGCGTTTATCCCGAGCGGATTTATCGCAATCAGAGCTTTAGGATTGCGCTTTCCATCCGGACCCGGGACGTGCGGCTGGGCGGTCGTATCCGGGTGGGTGGGCTGTTCGAGGATGGTCGGATCGTTCAGATCGAGGACTTCAGGGAACTGGCGGCCGAGCGGAGCATGGACGGCTTGGCGGTTTTGGAGAACCGTCGTTTCGTGTGCATGGCGCGCGCGGAAAACGCAGGCGCTATCGAGCTGAAGCCGACGGTGCATCTCCTGAAAAGAGAGCGGCGCAGGACGTCGTTCGGTGTCCGTTGGGCGGAAACGCCGGTCACGGTCGCCGCCAAGCCCTTGCGACTGAATATTCTGCCGCTGCCGCCCGAACCTCCCGACGGTTTCTCAGGCGCCGTGGGCCAATTCTCTTTCGAGACGGAACTGTCCGCTTCCGAAGCGGCTGTCGGCGATCTGATCACGCTGCGCATGCGAATACAGGGGGAGGGATATTGGGACGCCATTGATTTGCCGCAGGTGAAGGCCGCGCCCTTTTTCAGCGTGTACGAGCCCAAGACCGTCTCCGGCGCGTCGTCCCGCGCGTTGGTTTACGAGCAAACACTCGTTCCGCGTAGCGACAAGGCCACAACGATTCCGGCCCTGACGTTCCGCTATTTCGATCCGGTTCGGGGAGATTATGCGTCCCGGACGCGCGGACCGTTTCGGCTTGTTTTACGCGAGACGGAAGCGGTGGACCGCGAGGAAACTTTCCGTCCCGATTTGTCGGAACAGGATGGAGATCTCCCCGTCCCGGATGCTGCCCGTGTCGCAGGCCGAGAAGAAAGTCGCATGGCATTGCGTTGGCGCGCGCTGTCGAATCGCCTGCGCGGCCGGGAACTGGCCGCAACAGCGCGCCGCGTGTCCGCGCGCCTGGCTCCCGCCAGCGGCGCCTTGACCACCTTTCGCATTCCGGCCGACGCTGAACTGACGGTTCTGGAATCCCATAACGGCTGGGTCAAGGTTCAGTACAGGAACAACCGCGGCTGGATTCCGGCCGACGCGCTCGCTTGGGACGATGCGGGAGAAAAAGCGGAGCGGAAGTGAAGTGGATTGACCGGCGCTGATTAACATCCCAGGTGAAAAATCGCCTTCTCAGCGGTCTTCAGTCTTCATTGCTTTCTGTTTAAAACAGGACTCTTCACTTTTCACACGCCTCTTACCGGGCGGGTCAGGGATTCGGTCAAGTCGGCCAGCCGTTCGGCGGCATCCTCGACGCGCAGTTCTGTCATGGACCGGCGCATGGCTTGGGCGCGATCGGGATTCGAACGGCAGCCGGCCAAATAGTCGGCCAGCCATTCGGGGCTCGTTTCGCGTTCGGCGTTCATATCGGCGGCGCCGAGCGCCGTCATGGCGCGCGCGTTGGCGGTTTGATGATCGCGCGCGGCGGAGGGCAGGGGCACGAGCAAAGCCGGCAGGCCGAATAGCGGCAGTTCCATGCAAGTGGCCGCGCCGGCTCGGGCTACAGCCCAGTCCGCCCGACAGTAGGCCCATCCCATGTTCTCCAAAAAACCGAACACGCGCGCCGGCACGCCAGCCTGCCGGTAGCGTGCCCGCACGAAATCCTCGTCCTTGCGTCCGGTCAGATGAATGGCTTGAATGGGCACGCCGCGACCGTGCAGCATGACCAGCGCTTGCGTAGCCGTTTCGTTGAGCCGGTGCGCCCCCTGGCTTCCGCCCATAACCAGAACGGTGAAGACGCCGTCGCGCAAGGTCGGGTCGGTGTTGTCGAGCAACGGCGGCGGGTCGGTGTTGGCCGTCAAGGTTTGGCGGATGGGCAGCCCCGCGACGACGGTTCGGCGGCCCGGCAGCCGCTGGGCGGCCTCGCCGAAGGCGAGCGCGACGACTTGCGCGTAACGCGCCAGAAAGCACACGGCCCGGCCCGGCACCGCATTGGCTTCGTGCAGTGCGACGGGGATGTTCAGACGTTTCGCCGCCAGAACCGGTCCGACCGACGCGTAACCGCCCATGGCCAAAAGCGCGTCCGGAGGCGATGTCGCCATGGCTTTGCGGCAGGTCCGGGCGGCGCGGCAAAGCCGATAGGCCGTGCGCAGCGTCTGAAACGACAGACCCGCAGCGAAGCCTTCGGCCTGAACCCGCACGATGGGCCCGTCCCAGTCGCGCGCGGAGAACTGTTCCACATCCCGCGCACCCAGATATAATGCGACCTCGTGCCCGCGCTGTTTCAGCGCGTTGGCCACCGCGATCCCGGGAAACATGTGCCCGCCAGTCCCTCCGCATGCCACAATCAGTTTCATGCCGCATTCAAAGCATGGACATTGCCGAAAGACAAGTTAAATCGTTGACAAGACGGCCGGTACGGATGAGAGGAAGACAGCGGGCGGAAAGAGTGGGCCGCAAACTGTTACCGCAAAATCCGGAGTGAATAGCGAAATAACGTAGGGCGGACTTTCAGTCCGCCGCTGGAGTTTGGCCAATATACTGGCTCAGGCAGCCGACTTGACGCAGGCCTCGGCTGGCTCAAAACTCAAATCGAGAGACTTGAGGAGTTTTGGATGGCAGATTTTCAGTCCGCCGTCATTTTGTTCGGACTGAAAAAAATTGTCGAAAGCTCTTGCAATTTCAAGACCCCCCCCGTATAAGCCTGTTTTTCGATCAATACAGCCTCATGCTTGTGCTCATGAATAATACAGCTAGAAAATTTGCGTCCGACCACGCCTTTGGCGCAGTACTTGCACACACACACACACACACACTCTCTCTCTCTCTCTCTCTCTCTCTCTCTCTCTCTCTCTCTCTCTCAATT
>SLMC01000089.1 GCA_007133745.1 Kiritimatiellia bacterium | reverse complement strand
CAATGCCTGACCATGTTTTGCGAGGGCCAAGGCAAGAGCGGCATGATCGCGCACGACGACCAGTTCCGCGGCGTCGAGCACAGCTACCTGGACGGCATCGGCAGCGCAGGCAGCGGCTTCAACTATGCCAATCCGGACTTCTACCGGCTAGTGCCCCGGGAAGGCCAAGGCTACAAGCCGGTCGGTTACGGATACGACTCCGTGGCCGCCACGTTGCTCTCCATCCATGGCATCGAGCGCGACACCGTCGGCTTGAACGACGAGGACGCGCTGGCCAAACGCCGCGCCATCATTCGCGAGGCGGACAAAAAAGGCATTATCGCCACGCCGGCCAACAGCAGCACGAACGAACTGGTCACCGAGGCGGCTCGGCTCTCCATCCTCAACGACGGTCGCATGGCCCGCATCGTCTATGGCGACGACGCGCGCGCGGAACTGATGTAGTACAATTAAGCCGGTGCTTCGCATTTTGGCTTGGCCCCCTGCCGCCTTGCGCGGCAGGGGCCTGAGATTGGGGAGGAAAAGCGCGCCTTTCCTCCCCAATCTCCCGTTCCCGCGACGCAAGGTCGCGAGGGACGGCGTCATAATGCGAATGGCTGAAATTAAGCTTGCAATCGCGCCAAAAACCATTATGTAAAAGCAGGTATCGGAAGACTATTGCGGATACCGAGGGACGTCTTTCCCGAACGTCTGCCGTACGCGTCCGAAATTCGGGAAAGATGATTGAACGCCAACCCCTAACAGGAACAAAGGAGACCCCAGCATGGCCGAATACAGTTTGGAGCCCGTCGCGGTTCCCCAGGTAGAAACGAAATATCGCAGAATCAAGACCGCATTGCCGGTTCCGGAATCCATTCCGATTTTCAAGGCGCTGCAGGCGTCCGAGCCGCGTTCGATGATGGGCCAGCCGCCGATCGTCTGGCATAAGGCGTACGATTTTACGGTCGAAGACAAGTGGGGCAACCGTTGGATCGACTGGTCGTCCTGCGTACTGGTTTCGAACGTCGGACACGGCGTCAAGGCCGTGCGCGACGCCGTCGTTGAAAAGGTCGATCAAGGCCTTTTGGCCACCTACGTGTTCGTGCACGAGGACCGCGCCGCTCTGACTCAGGCGCTGCAAGCCGTCTCGCCCGATCCGGCCAACTATCACGTGTTTCTGCTAAGCACCGGCAGCGAAGCGACCGAAAACTGCATTAAACTCTCCAAAACCTACGCCATGGAGAAGCATGGCCCGAAGAAACGGGTGATCGTCTCCTTCGTCAACGCCTTTCACGGCCGCACCATGGGCGCGCAACTGGCCGGCGGCATGGCCAAACTCAAAACATGGATGGGCGAAAGCGACACGTCTTTCGTACAGGTTCCGTTTCCGGACGGATTTAAAAATGAAGACACGAGCTTCGACCTGTTCCTGAAAAGCCTTAAGGATCAAGGCGTCAAGCCCGAGGAGATCGCCGGTGTCATCACCGAATCCTATCAGGGTGTCGGGCCCGATTTCCTGCCGGTCGACTATGCGCAAAAACTGGAGGCCTTCTGCCGCGAGCACGACATCTGCCTGACCATGGACGAAGTTCAGGCCGGATTCGGGCGGACAGGCAAATGGTTCACCTATCAGCATTACGGCGTCACGCCCGATCTCGTGGCTTGCGGCAAGGGCATTTCCTCGTCGCTGCCCATTTCGGCGGTGATCGGGCGCAAGGATATTCTGGGCCTGTACGCGCCGGGCTCGATGACCTCGACCCATTCGGCCTCGCCGATCTGCGTGGCGGCCGCGTTGGCCAACATGAAGCTGTTGCAAACAGGGCCCTACATCGAAAACGCCGCGCGAATGGGCGATATCCTGATGCCCGAGCTGCACCGCATCCGCGCCAAATATCCCGCCGCGCTCGGCGTCGCCACCGGTAAAGGCCTGGTCGCCGGCATTCAGGTGGTCAAACCCGGCACGAAGGAACCGGATGCCGAAACGGCAACCCGCATCAACGTGCGCTGCTTCCAAAAGGGACTGCTCATGTTCGCGCCGGTCGGGATTGGCGGCGAATGCCTCAAAATAGCGCCGCCGCTCAGCATCACGGAAGAGGCCTTGCGCGAAAGCTTGCAGGTCTTCGAAGCATCCATCGACGAGGAACTGGGCTCATGACAAAACTGACAGCCTTCGCCCCGTTGCTGGACCGGACGGTCGAAATCGGCTTTGAAAACGCTCGCATTGTTTCGGTTTCGCCGTCCGACTCGAAAACCGACCTGTGCATCGGCCCGACGCTTTTCGATATACAAGTCAACGGCTACGGTGGCGAAACCTGCAAACTCTGCGCACCGGAAAAAAAGGAAGCCCTCGCCTTCATAACGGCCTTGATGCGCGAAAACGGGGTGGGTTGGTGGATTCCCACTGTCTGTACCGGCGCGCAGAATTCGCTGGAAACGGCGTTTCGACTGCTTGGCGAAACGCTCGACGAAGATTCGGACACCGCCGCGTCCATCCCAGGCTTTCATCTGGAAGGTCCGTATATTTCGCCCGAAGACGGTCCGCGCGGCGTGCATGAAAAAGCTGTAATCCGTCCGGCGAATTGGGGCGAGTTTCAACGTTTGCAAGACCTGTGCGGACACAGAATTCTTTACGTCACCCTGGCGCCGGAACAGGAGGGGGCCGTCGCGTTCACGCGCCAAGCCGTCGCGGCCGGCGTTGTGGTTTCCATGGGCCACAGCGCCATGACACGCGAGGATCTGGCGCGACTGGTCGATGCCGGCGCCACAATGAGTACGCATCTCGGCAACGGTGCGCACGATATGATCCAACGCCACAACAACTACCTGTGGTACCAGTTGGCTTGCCGTCAAACCTACGCCTCGTTCATCAGCGACGGCCAGCATCTGCCGCGGGAATGCCTGTATTCCATGCTGCGGGCCAAAGGGCTGGACAAGGCCTTGATTACATCCGACTGCGTCAGCCTTGGCGGATTGCCGGCTGGCCGCTACGGCGATGTGGAAAAACAGGCGTCCGGCCGACTCTGCGCCATCGGCACGAACAACCTGTCGGGCAGCGCGAGCAATCTGCGCGAATGCGTCGAATGCGTGATCCCTATGGGCGGCGTGTCCCATGCCGATGGCTGGCGACTGGCCTCGCTTCAGCCAGCCAAGGTTCTGGGGCTTGACGACCGGCTCGGCCTGGAACCCGGCAAGGAGGCGACCTTGACCCTCTACCGGTACCGCGCAGACGGGCCGCATATCGAGGTGCGGGAAACCTGGGTCGGCGGGAAGAAGGTTTTCGACGCCGAAACGTCGCCGCGAACGGCGGTGCGAGAAGAGAACGTCAACATCGCCGAGATATAATTGGTTTCAACGCCATTTCACAGGAATGACAGCGCACAAGAACTGGAAGCGATCACGAAACAACTGAGGAGATGTCATGGCGGAAATTACCGAGGAAATTCGCGAAAAAGTTCGACAATGGGTTCAGCAGGGTTGCGGACTATCCGAGCTGCAGGCCAAGTTGACCGAGGAATCCGGCTTGTCCATGACCTATATGGATGTCCGATTCCTTGTTCTGGAACTTGGCCTGGAGATCAAGGAGCGAAACGCGCGGCCCGCGCCGTCGGCCGCCGCTCCGCAAGACGAACCCGCAGCCGACGATGCGTTTGCGGAGCCGATGGACGCGACAGGCCAGGATTTGGGCGGTGTTTCCTTGGACATCAGTCCTATCGCCCGGCCCGGCAGTCTGGTCAGCGGCAGCGTACGCTTCAGCGACGGCATGACGGCGGACTGGTCTCTGGATCGGCTCGGCCAGTTGGCGCTGGCTCCGGCCAAGCCGGATTACCGCCCCTCGGAAGCCGACATTCAGGCGTTTCAAGCCCAGTTCAAGCAACTTATGGCGCAGCGCGGATTCTAAAGCCGCCGCCCGTATACTTAGCTGCTTATTCTCCCGTTTATGTTATAAAAAACAAGAAAATTCGTTGTATCTTTTTAAGAGATAAACTACGAAACACGCGAAAAGCGCGAAAACAATGTTCTCCGCATGATAAACTTTCGCGCATTTGGCGTGTTTCGTAGTTAAAAAGAAATTGGGTTGCGGGCGACAGCCCGCATAAGGCGTATATGGCTGTGATAAAACTACTGGCAACGGACCTGGACGGAACCCTGATCGGAAAGGGGGCCGAGTTTCATTTGTACGAGCCGCTCTGTCGGCAGATATCCGAAATTCGGCAACGGCACGGGGGCGTTTGGGCCATATGCACCAGCCGCAGGCTCGGTAGTTTTCACCACGTTTTTTCGCCCATGCGCGCCATGGGACTCACGCCGGATTTCGTCATTGCCCGGCACGCCTATATTTTCCGGCCCACCCGCCGATTCGGATATGTGCCCCGTGTGTTTTGGAACATTCGCATCGCGTTCATCCAGTGGCGACTGGCCCGTCACGCGAACCGTCTTGTGCGTCTCTGCCGAAACGGTTTGCTGGATATGATGCCCGACGCCTATCCGGTTCGCAAAAAACCGTTTCGGTTCGCCCTGCGTTTTTCGTCCGAAGAAAGCCTCCGAACCGCCACCCGTTTTGTGCAGAAACACATCCGCGATTTCCCGGCTCTCAAAACGGTACGCTTCAACAATACGCTGGCGCTGATCGACATCCCCTTTACCAAGGGGCTGGCCGTTGCCGAAATCGCGCGGCATCTCGATATATTGAAAGACGACATTCTAACGGTCGGCAATGGGCTCAACGACATCAGCATGCTGGACGGCGCCGTGTCCGGCATGACAGGCTGTCCGCAAAACTCGGCCCCGGAAGTGATGAAACACGTCTCCGAATCGGGTGGACATATCGCCGAAGCGCCGGCGCTGGCCGGTGTCCTGGACATTATCCGCGCACACCAAACCGATCACGTCCGCAGCGCGCTGCCCGACACATGGCAAGATCCGACCCACGAACAGTACGGGAAATTCCGCACCCTGCGTTCCCAGCGCGAAACTCACCGAACTCTCCTTTTCCGCTACGTCATGCTGTGGGGTGCGCTTCTTTACATCGTCTTGCTCGTTTTTGCGCATTACAACCTGTTGCCATTTTCCGGAGTCATAAAAATGCCGTTTAATCTGCTGCTGCGCTTGATCGCGCGATGGACAGCCGGATAGTCGCCCCGCAGGGGCGGGAAACGGGGGGAGAAGGCAGAGAAGATGACAAGGCGGGCTGTCGCCCGCAACCCAAGTGTGTGGGTATGTGGGTTTGTGAGTATGTGAGTTTTCACCCACACACTCGCGCACCCGCACACTCACAAACAATCACGCCTCCAATGTCTTGTTTTTTTCGGCAGGACGGCGTGATTAAGGCACTAACACACTATAGAGAGGAGTTTTAGGCAAGAAAATGTGCTGTCAATTCTTGACGGAACGTTCAAGAGGGAAAGGGCCGAACCATGAAAGCAGGATTTATCGGTGCGGGCAAGATGGCCGAAGCCATGATGGCTTCACTGTTGCACGCCAAGGTCTTCGAGGCGCACGAGATATTCGCCTGCGATCTTAGCGAGGAACGCCGCAGTCTGATCAAAAAGAGTCTGGGCGTCAATGTCTATTCCGCAACATCTCCGTTTATCGAATCGGTCGATATCCTGATCCTCGCGGTCAAGCCGCAGGATCTGGAGCCCGTTTTGAAAAACATTGCGCCGAAAATCGGGCCGAACCATCTGGTCGTTTCGATCGCCGCCGGACGCCGCATCGCGTGGCTCGAATCACGGCTGCCGGGTGCGCGAATTGTTCGCGTCATGCCCAATCTCCCCTGTCAGGTTTCGGAAGGCATGAGCGCGTACTGCCTAGGCGCCCTGGCTAAACCGGCCGACGCCCAAACGACCGAAAGCCTGCTGACAAGCTTCGGGAAAGTCCTGCGGCTGCCGGAAGACCTGTTCGACGCCGTCACGGCGCTCAGCGGTTCCGGCCCCGCTTTTTTCGTCTTTTTCATGGAAAAAATGGTCGAAGCGGGCATCCTGGAAGGATTGTCCAGAGAAGATGCGTTGCTGCTGTGCGAACAAACCATGATGGGCACATCCCGGCTGCTGCTGACAACACGCCAGGACCCGCGCCAATTGATTCAGGCCGTCGCTTCGGCCAAAGGCACGACGGCGGCCGGACTAGCCGTGTTCGAAAAATCGAACCTGGACGCTATTGTCGGCTCAGCCGTCAAAGCCGCAGCCGACCGCAGCCGCGAGATGGCCGACTCGTAACATAACAAGGAGGGCTGTCGCCCGCAACCCAAGTGTGTGGGTATGTGGGTTTGGGAGTATGTGAGTTTTCACCCACACACTCACAAACAATCACCCCTCCCATGTCTTGTTTTTTCGGCAGGACGGCGTGATTAAGGCGCTAAGCGCTTTTCTTCCGGCCGATCATGCCGGAAAACGGCGCCAGTATTCGCTCCATAAGGCCCGTTCTGCGCTTGGGAAACACCGTCTTT
>SLMC01000321.1 GCA_007133745.1 Kiritimatiellia bacterium | reverse complement strand
GGGGGCAGCGCCCCGGGTTGCGTGTTCCTTCCTCTCCCTCCCCGCCCGCCGCCGCCCGCCGCCGCGGCCCGCCGCCGCTCGGGCGGGGCGCGGGGGTTGGGTTTGGGATGCGCGAAGTCCTGGGGTTCCACCTGCCTGCGCCGAAGCGGCTTCGGCAGGCAGGCCCCAGGCTTTGCTGCGTCAGGATTTCAGCCTGGAAGAAAAAAAGATTTCGAACAATCGAGTGACCCCAGACGTTCTGTCGCGCTGCTTTCCGTTTGACATGTACGGAACGACAGGGTAGAAAGGCGTGGTAATTGCATTTTTGTCGCTAAGGGTTCGGCTTTAGCGTCTTAATCACGCCGTCCTGCCGAAAAAAACAAGACATTGGAGGCGTGATTGTTTGTGAGTGTGCGGGTGCGTGAGTGTGTGGGTGAAAACTCACATACTCACAAACCCACATACCCACACACTTGGGTTGCGGGCGACAGCCCGCCTTGTGCCGATCATAACGACGATTTTCGAGGAAGAGCGGGAGAGGATGCGCATGTCGGTTTTTGAATATGTTGGCGGGGAATTGCATGCGGAAAGCGTGTCCGTGACGCAGCTTGCCGAATCGTACGGGACGCCTTTGTACATTTACAGCCGTCGGGCGTTGCGCGAGCAGTATGCCGCGCTGGCCGACGCGCTGGCGGATGTTTCGCCGCTGATTTGCTATTCGGTCAAGGCCAATTCCAATGGCGCGGTGATTCGCGAGTTTCTGGATCGGGGCGCGGGCGCGGATGTCGTGTCCGGCGGGGAGCTGTTTCGCGCCCTGCGGGCCGGCGCCGATCCGGCCAAAATCGTTTTCGCAGGGGTTGGCAAGACGCGTGAAGAGATCGTCTACGCGCTCAAGGAAAACATTTTGTTTTTCACCGTGGAGTCCGAGTCCGAAGCCATGCGCATCGAGGATTGCGCGCGCGAGACCGGACGCATCGGGCGCATTGCCTTTCGCGTCAATCCGGACGTGGATCCGCAGACTCACCAGTACATCACGACGGGCAAAAAGGAGAATAAATTCGGGCTGGATCGCGAACGTGTCGTTCAGGCGTGCCGCGAAGCGGTGCGGTTGCCGCATGTCCAGATCGTGGGCCTGCATATGCATATCGGGTCCCAGATCCTGTCCGCCGCTCCCTTCGCCGAGGCGCTGGCCCGCGTGGCGGATTTGTGCGAGACGATTCGCGCGTTCTGTCGGGACTTTCGCTATCTCGATTTGGGCGGCGGCATCGGCATTCCCTATCAACCCGGCGAGACGCCGCTGGATGTCGCGGACTACGCCGGACGGATGCTGCCCTTGCTGAAAAAAACGGGGCTGAACGTGGTTGTGGAGCCGGGCCGTTTTCTGGCGGGGCCGGCCGGGATCATGGTTTGTCGGGTCCAGGTGGTCAAAAACAACGCTTTCAAGAAATTCATTGTTGTGGATGCCGGCATGAACGATATGATTCGGCCGTCTCTTTACGGCGCCTATCAGGACATTGTTGCGGTTCGCGAAACCGAAGACCGCGTGTTCGGCGATGTCGTCGGGCCGGTCTGCGAGTCGGGCGACTTTTTGGCGAAGGATCGGGATTTGCCGGCGGCGAGTGAAAACGACTTGCTTGTTGTCAAGGATGCCGGCGCCTACGGGTTCAGCATGGCCTCGAACTACAACAGCCGGCCGCGCCCGGCGGAAATCATGGTTGACGGCTCTCGCGTCATTCCGATCAGGAACCGGGAGACGATCGAAGATCTGGTCCGTAACGAAACTTGAGGCGGTTTTCACCGTAAGTGTTCAGGTTTCTGGTTTCAGGTGTCAGGGTTTAACATGCTATGCCGCAATATTTTGTTTTCCTGAAACCTGAACACTGTTGCCCGGCAAAATTTGAAATCAGACGCAAAGAATTTGACTCATTTACTCAAATAATCCAAGATTAAGGCACTAAAGGAGGACAACTATGTTTTCAGGCGTTTATACGGCGATTGTGACCCCGTTCGACAGACAGGGCCGAGTGGATTACGCAAAATTCCGCGAGCTGATCGCGATGCAGGCGGCCAAGGGCGTCGCCGGGATCGTACCGGTCGGCACCACGGGCGAGTCGCCCACGCTCGATGTGCCCGAGCACGAGAAGGTCATAGAAACGGCTGTGGAGGCGGCCGGAAGCGATATTCAGGTCATTGCCGGGACCGGAGGCAACGCGACATCCGAAGCCTTGACGCTGACCCGATATGCCAAGGAGGCGGGCGCTTGCGCCACGCTTCAGGTGACGCCCTATTACAACAAGCCGAGCCAGGAGGGCTTGTATCGGCATTTTTCCGCCGTGGCCGACATGGGCTTGCCGGTTGTGCTCTATAACGTGCCCGGCCGTGCCAGTTGCGAAATTGCCGTGGACACTGTGGTACGGCTGGCCTCGCATCCCAATATTGTCGCGATCAAGGAGGCGGGCGGCAGCGTGGACCGGGTCAGCGCCATTCTGAGCCAATGCGACATCGTTGTTTTGTCGGGCGACGACTCCCTGACTTTTCCCATGATGGCGCTGGGCGCTCGCGGGGTCGTCAGCGTGGCGTCCAACGTGGCGCCCCAGGAAGTTTCCGAGATGGCGCGGAAAGCCTTGGCCGGACAATGGGATGAGGCCCGTCGGCTTCATTACAAACTCTATCCGCTCTTTGCCGATCTTTTCATCGACACCAATCCCGTTCCCGTCAAGGCGGCCATGGCCATGATGGGGCTGATCGATGAAAGCTATCGGCTTCCGCTCTGCGCCATGACGGAACAGAATAAGCAAGTCTTGCGGCAAACCCTGCAGGCCCAGGGACTGCTGCCGGGGTAGGGGGCGGGTGAAATCTGCGAAACAGCCGCACTATTCTCGCTGCATGTCAAGTTTAGCGAGTCAGCGCCATCCCATTGTTCTTGGGTTGCGGGCGAAGCCCGCCTTAGGCGTTCCATGGGATGACAGTGAAAACAAGTGGAGGAGACAAAGGATATGAGAACATTGGCCATATTGGGTGCGGCCGGCCGCATGGGCGGGGCGCTGATTCGTTGTTCGCAACGGACGAACGAATGGGAACTGACGGCTGCGCTCGAGCAGCCAGGGCACAAGGCTTTGGGCGAGAATGCCGGTTCCCTGGCCGGGGTGGACGGGCTGGACGTGTTGGTGACGTCGGATATCGCGGCGGCCTTGGAGAAGGCGGACGCGCTGATCGATTTCACGTTTCACGAGGTGGCTCCGAAACATGCGGAGGCGGCGGCGGGCGCCGGGAAAGCGCTGGTGCTGGGTACGACCGGCTTGACCGATGAGGAGGCCGTTCGCGTACGCGAGGCGGCTCGTGACATTCCCCTGGTTTGGGCGCCGAACATGAGTCTGGGCGTCAACTTGCTTTTTGCCGTGCTCAAGAAGGCCGGCGCCGTGCTGAAGGCCGGCTACCGTGTCGAGATCGACGAGACCCATCATATTCACAAGAAAGACGCGCCCAGCGGCACGGCCTTGCAGTTGGGCCGTAAAATCGCCGAGGGCCGCGAGATTGATTTCAACAGCGCTTGGATTCACGACCCGGACGGCGCGGGTAAACTGACGGATTCGGACAAGATTGTCGTTCGCTCCCGGCGCGAGGGCGAGGTGGTGGGGGATCATACGGCGATTTTCGAGAACGAAGGCGAGCGCGTCGAATTCACGCATCGGGCCTGGAGCCGCGACGCTTTCGCCATGGGCGCTTTGCATGCCGCCGCCTGGGCGATCGGGCGGGAGCCGGGTCTCTACGACATGCAGGATGTGCTGGGACTCTGAATGGAATACGGTCTTAGTTTGGGCTCGAATCTGGGCGACCGACAGGCTTGGCTGGCACGCGCCGCCGAACGTGTCGCGTCGCTGTCTTCCGTACGCGTGATCGCGTGTTCCGCGATTTACGAAACCGAGCCGGTCGATGTCCGGCCCGAATACCGCGACAGCGCCTTTCTCAACGCCGTGCTGATTGTCGCCGCTTCGGACGCGCCCGAATCTCTGGCCGAACGTCTTCGCGTGATCGAGTCCGAACTCGGCCGGGTGCGGCAGGAAGACCGCAATGCGCCGCGCCCGATCGATATCGACTTGATTTACGCCGATACGCTTCAAATCGAGACGGCCGGGTTGACGCTGCCTCATCCGCGCTGGGCCGCGCGCCGTTTTGTTGTTCAGCCACTGGCGGATGTTCGTCCGGATCTCGTGTTGCCCGGCCAATCGCGGACCGTATCGCAAATCCTTGCGACATTGCCCGTTCGGCCCGCCGCCGAGCGTTGGGGGGAATTCTAAAGCCTGTGGGCCAAGGGTCGTAGGTTGGACTTTTAGTCCGACCCAAAAAAAGGCGACCGACAGAATGTCGGTCCTACGGTGACCGTTCACAACCTTGCCCGGGATGCGACGAAACAGGGCCATGTTCCCGTGAAAGTGAAACGTGGAAAGTGGAACGTGGAAAGCGAAAAAGTTTCACAGGAAGACCGGGGAGCACGGGGAGGCAGAAGAAAACAAAGGATAAAGGGACGTGCGTTCCCTGTTTCCCTTCCGCGTTTTCCGTGGAGGAACGCTTCCTCTTCCACGAACACGCGAATTCATCCTCCCGCATGCGCAGCTTGCGGATGGACACACGAATGCACCAACGCACGAACATACGAACGCACGTTTTGCCTTCTCCGTTCTCTTCGTTTCCTTCTGTTCAAACCTCTTGTTGTTCACGGTTAGGCTTAAAGCTTGTCGCTGGCGGCTTCCAGCAGCCGGAATATTTCCTTTTCCTGAAAGGGCCGCGACCGGGGGCGGCCCGGAAATGTTTCCTCGTAGGTCTTGACCATGATCTTGGCCCGTTTGAGCATTTCGTCGGCTTGCGGATGTCCTTGGCAGTGGGCGAATTGAAAATCGCGCAGGAGGACGGCTTGGCCCGGCTGCTTGCGAACTTGATCCAAAACGGCTTCGGCCCGTTCCGAATCGGCTTTTCCCGTCTGAATGATATTGCGAAACTGTTTCCGGCAGGTTTCGACAATGGCGTCATGACCCGCATGGAACAAGGCAAGACATTCGAAGAAAAGCGCTACGCCATAGACAATGTCTTCGTTTTTGACGATTTCCGCCTCGAACCACCGGATCATTTTTTTGGCTTCTTCCAGCGGCATCTCGGTAACGGACTTGTGGGCCGACCGTTTTTTCAAGGTCATTTTTTTCTCCCGAATATGCTTGATACAAAGACCGTTTTTGATGTATTTTGAAACGTATGTCAAGCAAAGGTTTTTCGGAAAAACGTTTGAACGAATGGTTCTACGCGATACGAGGCGACGCGGCCCGGCATGGCGTCGTGGATGAATCGACGTTGTTTCGCATGGCGACGGAAGGCCGATTGCATCCCGGCGACCTGGTCTGGAACAAGGCGCAGGGCGACCGATGGGTGTTGGCGTCTTCCGTTCCGGACCTTTTCCCCAAGCGGTCGAAGCCGGACAAGCCCAAAAGCGCCGATGTGGAGCCGCCCGCGCCCGTATCCAAGCGGCACCGCACCTCGCTTCCCGTTTTACTGGTTGTGGGCGTGATACTGATTTCATCCGCCAGTTGGCTCTCGCAGAAGCTTTATCTGCATGAGATACAGCCCTCGCCCCGTCTTGTGCGGCTGTTCGGCATCGAAACGCCGGACCCGGGTGTGTCCGACATCGCGCTGCAGGCTCGATTGATCGAAATGTATCTGGAAAGGGAGGATACGCAGAAAGCGCAAGCGCTGATTGCCGAGCTGTCCAAAAGCGAGGCGCATGATGAACAAGCGGCCCATTACCGGCAACGTCTGGCTTCCGTCCGAAAGACGCTTGAGCATCGCGAAGCGTTGCGGCGCAGTTATCCCGTGGCGGTTCAGCATCTTGACGAAGGGCGGATCGAGGAAGCGGACGCGTTGATCGCCCGGCTTGCGGCCTTTGACGAATTGCGCGACAAGGCGGGTGAACTGGCTCGGCGTTCCGAAGCGCTGAAACGCGAACGACAGCGCAAGCGGACCTTTGTTCAACGGCTGAATGCGGGAGAAATCCATGACGGGAACATGCGGGAATCCATGGCGGTTTTCCGTGAAACCAAAAGCTATCACGAGCTTTACGCGGCGCTCGAGAACGCCTTGCGCCGTCGCAACGTCCTGCCGCAACGCATGTGCTTGAGCGCGGCGCGCGTTTATCTGGCGCTCGAGCAGCCGACTCATGCCGGGGTGGTGATGGATCAATTTGTCGCGCGCGTCGATCTGGCCGGGCCCGAAGAGGACGTTCTTGCCGCCGTCCTTTTGTTCAATGCCCTTGGCAAGCCGCAATCGGCCGTCGATCTTTTGACGGACTATCTGGAAAAGAATCCGGACAAAGTCGACACGCGTCTCGAATGGGCGGCCATGCTGGCGGAGGCCGACGACCGGCGGACCGCGCTGGCTCAGCTTCGCATCGCGACCAATCATCGC
>SLMC01000384.1 GCA_007133745.1 Kiritimatiellia bacterium | reverse complement strand
GATAGAATTTGTGGCGGGCATCGGGAAATACGGCTGTGCCGATATCGCGGCCTTCGGTCACCAGCGGGCCCAGCGTTACGGCTTGTCTTAACCAGCGTACCACAGCCTGGCGAACACCGGGCGTGGCGGCGACCGGGCTGACCTTTGCGTCCACGCGCGGCGCGCGAATTTCGATGCCAAGCGGCGTGCCGTCCATGGAGAAACGAATGGCGCCGTCCGCAACCGCGAACTCGACCTTGAGATCGGCGACAAGTCCGACCAGGGCCGAGCCGTCGGTAACGCGGATATTGCGTTCCAACGCCTGCCAGGTCACGCCGCGATACAGCGCGCCGGAATCGAGATACAAATAGCCCAGTTCGCGGGCGACCCCGCGAGCCACCGTCGATTTTCCGGACGCAGCCGGTCCGTCGATCGCTATGATGTCATCGTTCATGCCAGCATCCTTCTATTTTTCAACCACGGAAAACACTGCGAATGCTATGGGTGCAGATTAAGGCGAAAGATTAGGGTGGTTCTCTCTGTTCCCTTAATCTTTTGCCCTAATCTCCAGCAGGCGCCATCCATCTGCTCCTTTTAGGTTGAATTCTTTCTTTATCCGGCCCCAGGCCCCTTTGTTCTCCATCAACGTTGTTCGGCAACCCCGCCCAGTTCGCCGAGCGTGTCCCAGAAGCCGGGATAAGAGGTTGCCGTGCAGGCAACGCCGTCGATACGCGCGGGGCCGTCCGCGAACAGCGCCAGCATGGCCATGGCCATGGCGATGCGATGGTCGCCATGACTGTTGACGGCGCCGCCGCAGCGGATTGCGGCGCCGCCGTGCACGGTCAAGCCGTCGGGGTGTTCTTCGACGGATACGCCGAATGCGCTCAGGCCTTGCGCCAGGGTCGCGATGCGGTCGGATTCCTTAACCCTGAGTTCCGCGGCGTCGCGAATGACGGTAGGGCCTTCGGCCAGCGCGCCGGCTACGCCGATCAGCGGCAGTTCGTCGATCAGGTTGGGAATTTCCGCCCCGCCGGTTTCCGTGCCGGCAAGAGCGCGGCCACGCACGACGATTTGGCCGGTGCATTCCCAGGGCCCGTCGGCGCCGTGCGCGTCGGCCGGGTCGGGCTTGGCTTCGATGTCGGCGCCCATGCGTTTCAGAACGTCCAGCAACGCGGTTCGGCGCGGGTTGAGCCCGACATTGCGTACGGTCAATTCGGCGCCGGGCCGACAGGCGGCGGCGGTGATCCAGAAGGCGGCGGACGAAAAGTCGCCCGGCACGATCCCTTGAACGCTTTTGAGCTTCAGCGGCTCGCCTGCGGTTCCCTCGACCGAGATATGGCTGCCCTTGATGTCGACCGGGACGCCCATGCGCCGTAAAACGATTTCCGTATGGTCCCGGGTTGGCAACGGTTCGATGACCGTTGTGCGACCTTCCGCGAAGAGACCGGCCAGCAGGACGCAGGATTTCACTTGCGCCGACGCCATAGGCAGACGGTACCAAATGCCTTGGAGATGGCCGCCGCCAACACGCATGGGTGCGCAGCCGTTTTCACCCAGCAAATCCACGTCGCACTTCATTTGCGTCAAAGGCTCGCCTATGCGGCGCATGGGCCGGGATCGTAGGGATGCGTCGCCCGTGAGCGTGGTGACAAAAGGGTGCCCGGCCAACAGACCGGCCAGCAGCCGCAGGCCAGTTCCCGAATTGCCCATATCCAGTTCGCGGGCGGTCGCCCGGAACCGTCCGTCCAAGCCGACTATTTTTACGTGAACGCCATCGCGCACGACCGATGCGCCCAGAGTTTCGACCGCGCGCAGGGTGTTCAGACAGTCTTCGCTGACCAGGAAATTGCCGATAATGGACGTACCCGGCGCCAAGGCGGCCAGCATGGCCGCGCGGTGCGAAACGCTCTTGTCGCCCGGCACGCTCACGATTCCGGTCGGCGCGGTCGCGGACGGATGTACAATAATGGTGTCGCGGTTGTTCATAACCATGTCTTGAGCGCATCACGCGCTCGGGTAATTTCGCCGCTTTCCGGCGTGGAGTGCGGCGAGCTCTCGCCGCTCTGTTTCGCGCGACCTGGCGCGCGGGAAATTGAACTTCCGATTTTGCGGCGAGCCGGGTCTCGCCTGAACACAGCGGCGAGAGCTCGCCGCACTCCAAATGTGCACTCATCCCTTCCCCGTCCCGCCGCCGTTCATGACGGCGTTCAGGGCCTCGATGAACCGCGTGTTTTCTTCCTGTGTGCCGATCGTCACGCGGATGTAGCGTTCGAGCCCGTAGCGCCCGCCCGCGGGGCGCGCGATCACGCCCTGTCGCATCAGGGCGTCGAATACCCGGCGACCGTCGCCGACCTCGACCAGCATGAAATTGGCGGGCGACGGAACGAAGGGTACGCCCATGCTGTCCAGTTCGCGCATCAGGAAATCGGCGCCCGCGCGAACAACGGCGCGCGTCCGATTGACATGGGCATCGTCCTTGAGCGCCGCCATGGCCGCCGCTTGCGCCATGGCATTGACATTGAACGGCTGCCGTACGCGATGCAGCAGGGCAATGGCGTCGGGCGGCGCGATCGCGTAACCGATACGCAGACCGGCCAGGCCGTAGGCTTTGGAAAAGGTTCGCAGCACGATGACTTTGCGGCCTTGGCGGACATACTTGAGCATGTCCGGCTGCGCTTGAGGGTCCAGCAACTCGATGTAGGCTTCGTCGAAACAGACCACGACATGGTCGGGAACCCGATCCATGAACCGGTCGAGCGTTTCGCCGTCTACCATGGTCCCGGTCGGATTGTTCGGGTTGGCGAAAAATATCAGCGCCGTATCCGGTTCGATCGCCGCCAGCATGGCGTCGGGATCGTGGGTTAGATTCTTCATGGGGACGGAAACGATTGTGGCGCCCAGCTTCACGCCGACCAGCCAATAGACAATGAATGCGCTTTCGGATATCACCATCCCGCGACCGGGCGCCAGCCAGACCTGGCCGACCAGTTCGATCAGCTCGTTGCTGCCGTTTCCGAAAATGATCGTATCGGGTTCGATTCCAAGCTTTTCCGCCAGGGCGTTGCGCAAATGGAATGCGCCTCCGTCGGGATAGCGATGCATATCCTTGGCGGCGGCGATCATGGCCTCTTCGGCCAGCGGCGACGGACCGAGCGCGTTCTCGTTCGAGGCCAGCTTCACCATGACGTCGCCGGACGCGAAACCCAGTTCGCGCGCGGCTTCGGATACCGGTTTGCCGGGTTCGTACACGGGAAGCTGATCCACACCCGGATTGGCCAAGCTCAAAAAGGTGGATGTCTCCTTCATGATCGTCCTTCCTTTTGCACTTCAATGCACATTTCGAAAATACGGCTATAGACGGATTCCAGCAGCGCGTCGCGCAAGCGGCCGGCGTTCATGGCTTTGACGCGCGCGATCACATTGGCTTCGCGTTGCGGATCCCGTACAGCCGCCCCTGTCTTGCCTTTCTCCTCGCCGATTTTCCGGGTCACTTCGGCCCGCTCAATCAGCAGACGAACAATTTCGGTGTCGATCCGGTCCACGTCTTCCCGTAAGCGGCCCAAACTCGTCATGACCGATCCTCCTTGTCCTCATCATCCTCGTCCTCGTCCTCATCATCGAATTCGTCTTCGTCCTCCGCGTCGGATGCTTCGTCGTTTTCGGACGCGTCCTCGTCGATCGGCGGTTTTTCTTCGCGGGCCGATTCGGAAGGCTGCGGTTCGGCAGCAGGTTCGGATTTATCTTGGGAAACGGGCTGGTCTTCGGCGGTTGACGCGGCGGCATCGCTGTCGTTCGTCTCGGACGTTCGGGTTTCGTCCTTGACGGATTGACTGTCTTCGATCCAGTCGGCCTGTCGTATTTTCGGGCCGGTCGGTTCCGGGCGGCGGGCCAGGTCGGGATTGAGGCGGCTTAAATCTTCGAGTCCTTTCAGGCCGAAATGTTCCAAAAAGGTATGCGTGGTTCCGTAAGTGAACGGGCGGCCGGGCAACTCGCTGCGTCCGACGATTTTGACCAGTTGCATTTCCATCAGGACGCGAACGATATGATCGACGCTCACGCCGCGTACCGATTCGATTTCCGCGCGCGTTGCCGGCTGCCGATAGGCAATGATGGCGAGGGTTTCCAGCGCGGGCCAGGACAGGCGCTTGGGCTGGCCGAGATCCAGCAAATGGCGCAGCCAGGGACTGCATGCGGGATCGCTCTGAAAACGGTATCCGCCCGCGACTTCCTGGAGCAGGAACCCGGCGTTTTCCGTCTTGAGCGTTTCGGCCAGCGCCTGCAGGGCTTCCGCGACGTCCTCGTCCTTGACTTTCGCGAAATCGGCGGCCGGCCCGTCTTCCGCTTTCTTGGCCACATCCTTTAGGCAGCGTCGCATGTCCTTGACGGTCAGGGCCTGATCCGCCGCGAAAATCATGGCCCCCAAGGCCTGTTTCAGTTTTGGAAGAAGATCGGTATCGGTCATGCCTCGTCCTCGTTTTCGTTGTCCAGGGCGAAAATAGCGATGTCGCTGAAATGCCGATCCTGCCGCACGCGTATTTGGCAGAGCCGGATCAGTTCAAGCAGGGCCAGAAATGTGCACACGATTTCGTGACGCGACGCGTTTTCACTGAAAAGCTTGCTGAAAATAATCTCTTTTCGGCTTTTCAGCATGCTCAATATATTGGCGATTTTGTCGGCGGTCGTATAGCGTTCGGCCGTGATTTCGCCAATTTCTTCGGGCCGGGCTCTGGACAGAACTTCCTTGAACGCCGAAATCAGGTCGAAAATGCCGATATCGCCCAAATCCACGCCGCCCTCCTCGTCGGCCAAGGCGATATTGTCGCTGCGCAGATCGAACACGTTTTCCTGATAGAATTCCTTTTTCTGAAGATCCGCCGCCACGTCCTTGAATTTTTTGTATTCGACCAGTTGCCGAACCAGATCCCAGCGCGGATCGTCTTCCTCCTCTTCCATGTCCGGCCGGTCTTCGATGGGCAGCAGCATGCGGCTTTTGATCATCATCAGGGTTGCGGCCATGACGATGAATTCGCCGGCGATGTTCAGGTCCAGCATGCGCATCAGATTCATGTATTCCATGTACTGATGGGTAATCTGCACGATCGGGATATCGTAGATATCCACCTCGCTCTTCTTGATGAGGTAGAGCAAGAGATCGAGCGGCCCTTCAAAAACGTCCAGCTCCACCTTGTATTCGTCGACAGGACTCATGCGTTCTCCCGGGCTGTCAAACCTGACAGCCCGTTTTCTTTTTTAACGCGGGCTTCGCCCGCAACCCAAGTGTGTGGGTATGTGGGTTTTGGAGTATGTGAGTTTTCACCCACACACTCACGTCTCCAATTTCATGCTTCTGTCAATGCATTTCGTTTTCATAAAATTCTTGATAGCACTTGTCCGCTCACTCTTCAGGCCAAGCCCATGGCGATGCGGGCCTTGTCCAGCGTTTCGCGGGCGGCCGTTCTGGCGCGTTCGGCGCCTTTTCGCAGCACGGCTTCGACCCCGTCAAGGTTTTCGGACAGCTCGGCGCGCCTGCGACGGAAAGGCGCCAAGGCGTTTTGCATGGCTTCGAACAGCGCTTTCTTGGCGTCGCCATAGCCGTATCCGCCGGCGCGGTACCGTTCCGCCATGGCGCGCGCATCGGCGGGCGCGGCAAATAGCCGATAGAGCCGGAAAACGGTGCACGTCTCGGGATCCTTGGGGTCCGCCAGGCTTTTGCTGTCGGTGACAATGCGCATGATCCGCGACCGCAGCTCCTTCACGTCGCCGAACAATTCCAAATGATTGTTGTAGGACTTGGACATTTTTTGACCGTCCACGCCCGGCACCACGGCCACGTCGTCGCGAATGCTGGGCTCGGGAATGGTGAAAACGGGCCCGTACAGGTTGTTGAATTTCAAGGCGATGTCGCGCGTGACTTCCACATGTTGCTTCTGATCGCGGCCGACCGGCACGGTTGTGGACTGATAGGCCAGGATGTCGGCGGCCATCAGCACCGGATAGGCGAACAGGCCGTGATTGGGCGACAGCCCCTTGGCCGTCTTGTCCTTGTACGAGTGACAGCGTTCCAGCAGGCCCATCGGCGTCACAATGGACAGCAGCCAGGTCAGCTCGGTAACTTCCGGCACATCGCTTTGCCGAAAGAAGACCGTGCGTTCCGGGTCCAGGCCGCAGGCCAGAAAATCAAGCGCCACATTGAGCGTTTCCCGGCGCAGCGCGTCCGGGTCCGACACGCTGGTCAAGGCGTGATAGTTGGCGATAAAAAGGTAGGTTTCGCCCTGATCCTGCAATTCCAGCGCCGGCTTCATCATGCCGAACCAGTTGCCGATATGCAGTTTTCCGGACGGCTGTATGCCCGACAGTATTCTCATGCGTTCCTCCCGAATGCGATCAAGGGTCAACATCGTTCAAAAGCGGCATGAAATCAAGAGTAAATTATCAAGGGGAAGCGTGATTGTTTGTGAGTGTGTGAGTGGGTGGGTGGGTG
>SLMC01000348.1 GCA_007133745.1 Kiritimatiellia bacterium | reverse complement strand
TTTGTTGCATAACCCCTTCGGGGTTAATTGTGAAATCCGCATTTTCTTCTGCCGCTCTACAAACCCACCAACGCACGTTCTTACCGCCTTTTTTCCGCTTTTTCCGCATATTCCGTGGTAGAAAACTCTTCGCTTTCCACGCTCTGCAAACACACCAACGCACGCTCCACTTTCTACGTTCCCGGTCTTCTGTTTTTTAAAATCGGAATCGCCCGGCAGATTGCGTCCCTCTATACGCCGGTCTTCTCGCGATTGCAAGAATTCATTATGCTTGCCATGTCGGCCCGAAAGGCGTATGTTGCTTGTCATATTCAATTTTCTTAGAGGAATCGAATGATGTCAAAGTCCACCACAAGTCAACTGACGCTTTACTTGGGATTCGGGGCGGCGGTTCTGGTTGGGGGCGCATTGACGGTAGCGCTGGCCCGGCTCGGTACGCTTCGGGAATGGGGCGCGCCGGAATTTATGATTTTCATGCGGCGGCTGGGCTGGACCGCAGTCGCGAGCGGCGCGGTATGGGAGGCGATCGCTTTCATGAAACTGCTGCTGGGTCTTACCGAAACAACCCCGGTCTCGCGCAATGCCAAAGGAAAGCCCCATGAAAAGGCCGGCCAGCGCTGATCCCGAACGGCCGTTCGGGGTCGCGAACACATCGTCTTTCATATCCCGAAGCCCTGCGGAGACCCGGACTTTCGCCTGTACGCTTGCCCGAAGCGCACCCGACGGAACGGTGTTCGCCTTGTGCGGCGACCTCGGCAGCGGAAAAACCTGCTTTGCGCAGGGGCTGGCCCTGGCGCTGGGTATCGATCAGCCCGTGACCAGCCCCACTTTCGCCCTGATTCGGGAATACCGGGGCACGCCCCGCCGTTTCGCGCATATCGACTTGTATCGGCTAGACAGTGCGTCCGATCTGGACGCACTGGGCATTGACGACTATCTCGAACCCGACGGGCTGGCGGCTTTCGAATGGGCCGACCGCATGCCCGCCATTTTTCCGGACGGAACCGTATGGGTGCGCATCGAGTCGTTGGACCGCGCCGAAGAGCGGCGCATCGCCGTGAAAAAAACGGTATGACAAAAACGACGCGGGGGTTCCGTCGCAACCTGTTGGCCCTGCCCGAAGCCTTTCCGCCCTACAAACACCCCGGCGCATTATTCTCTCTTCCCGTTCGCTAACGGATGTTACCGAACTTTCTCAACGCATCCGCTTTTTTCCGCGCGGGCCATGGCCTCGACAACCCTGATGCCACTGAGAATCCGGTTCCGATACCCGTCGTCCGCAATATCCGATCCGTGAACGGCATTGTAAAAAGCCTCCCAGTCGTAGGAATCGCGGCTCGGCGTCAGAATCCGCAGCGTCTCGGGTCGCCACCTGCGAGACGAATCGCGGAACAAGCGCAAGTCCGTCACCGCTTCGGGATCGGGCGTGTCCGCCGCCGCCACATTGGCATAGACTGTGCCTCGCTCGAAGTTCAGCGTCATGGCATGCCGGTGATCTTGTCCATCGGCGACGCAAAAGGACGCAAACACGTTTCCCAAAGCTCCGTTGGCAAAGCGAACACCTACCTGTCCGTTGTCCGGCGTCGGACGCCCGGTCAAAATTCGGCTATGCAAAACCGTAACCGATTCCGGTTCCCCGAGCAAATCGATCATTTCGTTTAGAAGATAGATGCCTATCCTGTACACAGGCGCAACCGGACAGGCATCCCGATCGTCGTACCAGCTTCCATCCGCTGGATGAGGCTTGTAGGCCCATAAGTCCGCCCGACATCCGATCACCCGGCCCAGATCGTATTGATCCGCCCATTCGCGAATCTGTCGTTCGTGCGGCGTCGATCGGATCGAAGGTGAATTCAGATGAACAGCCACGCCGCGCGTCCGCGCTTCCTCTAGCGCGCGCTCGGCTTCGTCGGCAGAGCGCTCGAACGGTTTAGTGGTCATGACATGACGGTCGGACGCGACAATTTTGCGAATCAGTGCGGCTCGGCCGGCCGGCGGCGTCATCAGCGCAACCGCCCCGACGGACGGATCGGACAAGGCCGTGTCAAGATCGCGCGCGACCGGTAGATTGCCGTAGGATCGCGACACCTGTTCCGCAAGATTCCTGTCGAGATCGCATATGAATTTCACGTCGAAAAAACGGGCCGCCTCCGATTCGAGCAGACTCTTGACAATGACTCTGCCGAACCTCAACCCGACCACTCCGATACCGACTTTCTCCATCGTGTCCTCCTCGCTAAAGGGTTCGCGCAGAAATCAAAGGATGCGACGCTTTTTCGTCGCATCTTACGGCCGAACAATTTCATCCGCAAGCTTGAACGTCAACTGGCGGCGATCCAAATCTACGCTTTCGATGGAAACATCGAGTTGAAGGCCGACCCGGTAAACGGTTCCGCCCGCCTCCAGCACACCTTTGCCGCCGCTATGCCGGGCGCGACGCACACGGCCCCCGCCCTTTCGTTCGGTCAGGGCCTCGCGGCGGATCAGGCCTTGCGCCCGCAAGTCGGCAATCTCCACGAAACAGCCGTAGCGTTTGACATCGACCACGACCGCGCGATAAATCGCAGGCGTACGGCTCCGCGCCTGTTCGAGCAAATAGCGGAAGATCATCAGCTCGGTAAGATCGCGCGCGGCCTGGTCGGCGTCTCGCTCGGTTGCCGACACATGCAACGCCATTGAGTCCAGAGCGCGAGCCGGCTGATTTCCCGCGCCAGCCAATCCGGTTTCGGCTTCGACCCGCGCGTACAGCGCACGGTGAACGGCCAAATCGGGATAGCGCCGTATCGGCGAGGTAAAATGCGTGTACTGGTCCTTGGCCAACCCGAAATGGCCATGCGCGCGCGCCGAATAGCACGCCCGTTTCATGCTGCGCAAAGCCAAAACGCGAAGATGCTGTTCCAGGGGATCGCCTTTGCAACGTTGAAGAAAATTCGACAACCGGCCGGACTTCGAGAGATCGCCCGGCGTGTAGCCCAACCCTTCGAGCCGTTCTCTCAGCATCCTGAGCTTCACGATATCGGGCGCTTCGTGATAACGGGACAACGCGCGAATGCCGGCGGCACGCAGTTCGATGGCGACAGCCTCGTTGGCCGCAATCATGCAGTCCTCGATCAGATCATGCGCGGCATCGCTGCTACGCATGAGAATCTCGCGGATGCCGCCGTTCTCATCCAGCCTGATCTCGGGTTCCGGAATATCGAAATCGAGCACGTCGCGTTCCCTCCGACGGTCGCGCAAAGTTTGCGCCAACCGGTGCAGATCGCGCACCGTCCGAGCTACGGGGGCCGGAACGTCGGAAGCGGTCCCGGATGCGTTTTCAGCCGTATCGATGATGCGCTGCGCCTGTTCGTAAGAAAGGCGAGCGGCGGATCGGATGACGCTTCGCGCGAATCGACGCCGTATCGGCCGGCCCTGAGCGTCAAAAACAATGAACACCGACAGCGTCAGCCGGTCTTCGTTCGGCCGCAGGCTGCATACGCCGTTCGACAGGCGTTCAGGCAGCATCGGCACGACGCGGTCGGGAAAATAGACGCTGGTTCCTCGACGATACGCCTCCGCATCCATGGCGCTGCCGGGTTCGACGAACCAGCCGACATCGGCAATATGCACGCCCAGCTCGAGCGCATCGTCGGGTGCAGGCGCCAACGAAACGGCATCGTCGAAATCGCGGGCGGCGGCAGGGTCGATGGTAAAGACACATCGGTTGCGCAAATCCATGCGGTCTCCGAACACGGCGGCGTCGGCCGTCTGGAAACGGTTGGCCGCCCGCTCCGCCTCGTCGAGAACTTCATCGGGAAAACTGTCGCTCAATCCGTACTGCCGCATGACGGACACCGTATCGGCCGAAGGCCCGTCGGCGCTGCCCAAGTTTTCGACAATGTCGAAAAGCGGCTCGGCTCCGGGCGCATCCCGTTCCGCATAGCGAGCCACGACCCGGTCTCCCGGTCGGGCGCCTTTGGCATCGACAACGGCGCCCTCGGAACCGTACCGAGGATCCAAAGGCGTGAAGCGCCATTGCGCGCGGACGTGCCGCACCGTTCCGACGATATCCATGCGACCGCGCTCGATCACGCGTTCGACGGAGCCGATGCTGTCGCCGTAGGCGGCCGCTTTCGAGCCGGGGCGCGGGCTGCCCACACGCACCGCGATCCGGTCGCCGGGCAGCGCCTGCCCCATACGAGCGGCAGGAATGACAATGGTCCGGCCGGACTCGGCATCTTCGATCAAGCCTTTGCCGCTACGGAGCCATTTGAGTCGGCCCTCCATGCGTGGCGAATCGCGCCTTGAAACATAACGATGCGCGGCGGTTCGCGACAGCATGTCGCGCCCGACAAGGCGGCTCAACAGTTTGGGCAGACGCTTGCGATCCTTGCCCTTGAGCCCGAGGGCTGCGGCCAACTGGGCGGCCGTCGCCCCGATATCGGGCGTTTTTGCCAATTCGGCCAGTATATCTTTTGTCAGTTCACGTTTGTTCACAGGCCGAGCGCCTTTCCGGGCAACACGGAATGGCCGACGTTCTGTCGGTCTCCTGATGGGCGGACTGAAAGTCCACCCTACGTTCTCTCTCAAGACGGGCTTCGCCCGCAACCCATTGTTTTCAGCCGCAAATAAACGCAATAGGCTCAAAACTTTCTTGCCTTGCGCTTTTTGCGCTTCTTTGCGGCTAACCCCTTGCGGGGCTACGCTCCGTGCTGTTCCACCTTCGTTTTCTTATGTTCAATTAGGTGTTGGGGTGAGGATTGAACAAACGCGCGCCTTACACTCTGGCGGCGATGTAGTCGTGCACAGCGGAAACGGAAGACGGCAGAACATCGCAACGGGTCGCCAACGCGCTCAGGCGGTCGATGATGGGGTGCCGTGCCATGGAGTCGTCGCCCAAAGCCTGCTTGATCGCCTCGCCGAATTTTGCCGGATGCGCGGTCGACAGACAAATCATAGGCGCGCGATCGTCGAGATAACGGCTGCCGACAGCCAAGCCGACGGCGGTGTGGGGATCGGCCAGGTAACGGTAGCGCTTGTAGAAGTCGCGGATGACCGCCAGGGTCGCGTCCGTATCGGCCGAGCCTGCCGTGAACAGGTCGTCCATGGCGCCTCCGGGCAAAGGATCTACCCGCAAGGCCCCGTTACGCGACAAATCGTCTGTCAGGCGTGCGACGGCAGCGGGATCTTCGCCCATCCGGTAATAAAGGTAGCGCTCGAAATTGCCGGCCACCTGAATGTCCATGGATGGGCTAATCGTGGTTGAGACCGAAGCGGGCCGATATTCGCCCGTATTGAAAAAACGTGTCAGCACGTCGTTCTCGTTGGTGGCGAGAACGAGCTGGTCGATAGGCAACCCCATTTTGTAGGCCATGAATCCGGCCATGATGTCGCCGAAATTGCCGGTCGGCACGGAAAACCGGACGGCGGTCGCGGCTGTGCAGTCCATCACGCGGAAGGCGGCGTAAAAATAGTAGACGATTTGAGCCAGAACCCGTGCCCAGTTGATGGAATTGACCGCGCCCAAGGCGCATTTTTTCTTGAAGGTCAAATCGGAAAACAGGCTTTTCACAATACGCTGGCAATCGTCGAACGTGCCCTCGACAGCCACATTGAAGACGTTATCGTCGAGCACGGTTGTCATTTGCCGTTCCTGGGTTCGGCTGATTCTTCCGCGCGGATGCAGCACAAAGACCCGAACGCCGTCCCGCCCGCGAAGGCCATGAATGGCGGCGCTGCCGGTATCGCCGCTGGTTGCGACCAGAATGTTCAGCGCCGCGCCGGACCGGCCCAGGAGGTGCTCGAAAAGGTTTCCAAGGTATTGCAGGGCCACGTCCTTGAAGGCGAGCGTAGGGCCATGGAAAAGTTCGAGAACGAAAACGGGCCCCACGGCGACAACGCGCGCGATGTCCGGATCCCGAAAGGTCGAGTAGCTCCGGTCCACTATTCCGCGCAAGACGTCGGGCGGCGTATCGGAATAGAGCCGCATGATTTCGCAGGCCAGGTCCGCATAGGGAAGCTTACGCCATTCCGAAAGCGCCTCCGACACGTTTGGAATCGCGGCGGGCAGCAGCAACCCGCCATCGTCGGCCAAGCCCGTCATAACGGCTTCGCCGAACGGGATGGGATTCACTCCGCCTCTGGTGCTGATGTAATTCATAGGGAAAGGGCTACTTGGCCCTGTTGACCACCAGCTTGCGGCCTTGAAACTCCTTGCCGTGCATACTTTTGACTGCCGTGTCGCACTGCGCTCGGGAGCTCATGGCCACAAAACCGAATCCCTTCGACTTTCCGTTGGCCTTATTGACGATTACTCGGGCGGACACCACTTTGCCAAACTTCTGAAACGTCTTTTTCAACGCCTGGTCCGTAACCTCGTAGGGCAGGTTTCCGACATAGAGTTCGTCGGAAAATTCGCGACGGGCCTCCTGCGCACTCGCAGGTTTGTCCGTGTCGAGCCGCCTTGAAACCATGCGTCGGC
>SLMC01000299.1 GCA_007133745.1 Kiritimatiellia bacterium | reverse complement strand
GAGAACGCCCATCGCGAACTCGGGTTCGAACTGATCAATCGCGTCATCAAGGAGCTGGGCGAGGAATGCGCGGTGGAATCCGCGCCCCGCTTGATGGGCCGAACCTTAATGAGCATTGTGACTCCGAAGTCAGGGAAAAAATAATTTTGGAAAAAGACTGGACGAACACGCCGCGTTGCGGTACGTTTGCTCGCTTTTTGATGGGGAAGACGTCGGGTGACGTTTGGGAGAGGTGGCGGAATGCCTAAGAAGAAAACGAACAAAGCGGCGGCCAAACGCTTCAAGACCACGGGTACGGGCAAAATTATGCATGCCAAGGCCGGAAGCGGACATTTGCTGTCGAGCAAGTCGAGAAAAAGAAAGCGCCAATTGCGGCGCAAGAACGTGCTGCCTAAAGCCGAGGAAGCGCGTATTGCCCATTTGCTTGCGCATTAAGGAGACAGGGCCATGAGAACAACGACGGCTCCGGCATCGCGTCGGAGAAGAAAGCGCGTACTGAAACAAGCCAAAGGGTTCCGAGGCGCGCGCAGCAAGCTGATACGCCAGGCATCCGAAGCGGTCGATCGGGCCATGAGTCTGGCGACGATTCATCGGCAACAGAAAAAGCGGAACTACCGCAGCCTGTGGATTGTGCGACTGTCCGCCGCCTGCCGAGGCGAGGGCCTGACCTATAGCCGCTTCATCGAAGGCCTGACCAAGGCGAAAGTGGCCTTGAACAGGAAAATGCTGTCGGAAATCGCCATTCACGATCCCGACGGCTTCAAAACGCTTGTCGAGCAAGCCAAGGCCACCTTGTCCTAAACCGTCCATAGCGATGCCAACAGAGCGAAGAAAAGGCCATCGTCGACGATGGCCTTTTTAGTGCCTTAATCACGCTGTCCTGCCGAAAAAAAACAAGAAATAGGAAGCGTACTTGTTTGTGAGTGCGTGAGTACGTGAGTGTGTGGGTGAAAACTCACACACTCCCAAACCCACATACCCACACACTTGGGTTGCGGGCGAAGCCCGCCTTGTTTTATGCCGATATGAATGCGAAAGAGATAAGCGACATCCGAAGCCGAGCTTTGGCGGAAGCCGAGTCGGCGAAAACGGCCGAAGCGCTGGAAACGGTTCGCATCCGGTATCTGGGCCGTAAAGGGCTGCTGCAGGATGTCATGAAAGGGCTGAAGGATGTCGATCCGGCCGAGCGGGCCGAGGTCGGGCGCGAAGCCAATGCGCTGAAAAAAAATCTCGATACGCTGTTGCGGCAACGCAAAAGCGCCTTGGATCAATCCGGCTCCGGCGCCCCGCTCGGTTTCGACCCCACGCTGCCGGGCGCCTGGCGGGAACCGGGTACGCCGCATCCCGTATCGCGCGTGATCGAAGACTGCGTGAGCATTTTCGCGCGGCTGGGCTTTACGGTTGCCGAGGGGCCCGATATCGAAACGCGCTATCATAACTTCGAAGCGCTCAACACCCCGGCCCATCATCCTTCTTTGGATGCGCTGGACACGTTCTGGCTGGATACCGGCGCCTGTTTGCGCACGCAAACGTCCCCGGTCCAAATCCGAGTCATGGAAAGCGTTGCGCCGCCCGTGCGCGTGGTTACGCCCGGCCGCTGCTATCGGCGCGATACGACCGACGCTACGCACAGCGCCAATTTCCACCAGATCGAGGGCCTTTATGTCGAACGCGGCCCTGTATCGTTGGCCGACCTGAAAAGTCTGCTGGCCTATTTCGCGCGCGAAATGATGGGCTCCCACACCGATGTCCGGTTTCGCCCCCATTTCTTTCCGTTCACCGAGCCCAGTGTCGAATGCGATTTCACCTGCCATGTCTGCGGCGGACGGGGCTGCCGGGTCTGCAAGTTCAGCGGCTGGATCGAAATTGCCGGCGCGGGCATGGTGGATCCGCGCGTCTTTCGGAAGGTCGGATACGATCCCGAGACGGTTTCGGGCTACGCCTGGGGCATGGGTGTGGAACGTATCGCCATGGTCAAGTACGGCATCCAGGACATTCGGACTTTGTACGAAAACGACGCGCGCTTCCTGGCGCAATTCGGTTGAAGATTATGAAACTACCGGTAAGCTGGCTTAAGGATTATGTCGATTTCGAGTGGACCGCCGAGGAACTCGCGGAGAAGCTGACGTTTTCCGGAACGGAAGTCGAAGGTATCGAGACCGTGGGCGGCACGTTCGACGGCTTGATCGTCGGCGCCCTTGTCGCGGCCGAACCGCTGCCCGGCGCCGACCGCTTGCGGCTTTGTCAAGTTTCCGACGGACGCGAAACCCTGTCGGTTGTGTGCGGCGCGGACAATGCCGTGGCCGGCGCCAAGATCGCGTTCGCGCCGCCGGGCTCAACACTGCCGAACGGCACGGCGATCGGCGAGACGACCCTTGCCGACACGGTCTCGCGCGGGATGCTCTGCGCGGAGGACGAACTGGGGTTGTCCGACGACCATTCGGGCGTGCTGATTCTGCCGCCGGACGCCGAGCCGGGAACCCCGCTCGCCAAAATCCTGGGCGGCCCGGAAACGCTATTGGATTTGGAAGTGACGTGGAACCGGCCCGATTGCCTTTCCGTCATCGGCATGGCCCGCGAAGTGGCCGCGTTGTTGGGTCGGCCGCTGCGGCGGCCGGATATCGCGCTGAACGAAAGCGGCCCGGCCGTGACCGACCTGGTGGCCGGCGTCATGATCGAGGACGCCCGCCTTTGCCCGCGCTATACGGCTCGGGCGCTGACCGGTGTCGCGCTGGGGCCCAGTCCGTTCTGGATGCGGCGCCGCTTGTCCCTGAGCGGAATACGCGCCATCAACAACATCGTGGATATCACCAACTATGTGCTGCTGGAATGCGGTCAGCCGCTGCACGCATTCGATGCCGACCGGTTGAGCGAGCGAAGGATCGTCGTGCGCACCGCGCGGCCGGGCGAACGCATGCGGACGCTGGACGAAGCGGACCGGGCTCTGACCCCGGACACGCTGGTCATCGCCGATGCCGAGCAGCCGGTGGCGATTGCCGGCATTATGGGCGGGGCTGGCAGCGAAATCGGGTCGGCAACGACACAGGTTCTGCTGGAAAGCGCCTGTTTCGATCCGGCCAGCATACGGGCCACGGCTTCGCGACTGGGACTGGGCACGGAAGCGTCCCGGCGTTTCGAGCGCGGCATTGATCTGGCAGGCGTCGAATGGGCCAGCCGCAGGGCGGCCGCCCTTATGGTCGAGCATGCCGGCGGGAGCCTGGCGCCGGGCGTGATCGATGCGTTTCCCGGCGACACGCCCGCCCGCTCCATCCCATGCCGCTACGACCGGGTCCGCGCCGTTACAGGCATGGACATCGGCAACGACACGATTGCATCGATTCTCGAAAGCCTGGAAATCCCGGTCGCGAAAAAAACGGCGGACGCATGCATTGTCGCGGCGCCGTCGTTCCGGCTGGATATCGAGGAAGAAGCCGATTTGATTGAAGAAACGGCCCGCATCCACGGGCTGGACAAGGTGCCGGCGACTGCGCCGGTATCGCGCATTGTGCCCGGCGCCTCGGATGAACCGTTTCGCGCCGTTTCGTTTTGCCGCCAGACTCTGGTCGGGCTTGGCCTGTCCGAAATCATGAACTACAGTTTCGTATCGCCCGCGCTGCTGGATCTGTTCGGCGCCGGCGACGCGGATCGACGCGTCGCGCTGCCCAATCCGGTCAGCGCCGATCAGGGCTTTCTGCGCAACGCGCTGACTCCGCATATGGCCGAAACGCTGGGCCGGAACCTGTCGCGTCAGGTGGATCATGCGGCTTTCTTCGAGATCGGACGCGTATTTCTGCGTGCCGAGGATGGCTCCGTACGCGAGGAATCGAGGCTGGCGCTCGGACTCATGGGCGCTGTCGAACGCCGAACGCTGCGCGGCAAGGCCGGCCCAGGCTCGGCGGACATGTTCCTGGCCCTCAAGGGCATAGTGACGGCTTTGACCAAAACCTTGCATGTGGACTCTATTGGATTCGAACCGGAAAAACAGCCGTTTCTCGAACCCGGCACAGCCATGGCCGTTTATGCCGGCAAGAACCGACTGGGCGGACTGGGCCTGCTCAATCGCGCCTTGCGTTCGGAATGGCGCATGCGCGGTCCCGTCGCCGTCGCCGAATTCGCGCTGGAGCCGCTTGTCGTCCGGGCGTTTCGCATGCCCGAACTTAAGCCTTTGCCGGTATATCCCGCCGTCATTCGCGATTTGGCCGTCGTGGCCGACGAATCCGCGACCCATGGCCAAATCGAAGCCGCGTTGTTGAACAACGCGCCGGATGTACTCGTCGGCATCGAGCTGTTCGACATCTTTCGCAGCCCGGACATCGGGGAAGGCCGAAAAAGCCTGGCCTATTCCATGACCTACCGATCCTCCGAAAAAACGCTGACCGACGAGGAGGTCAACGCCTGCCACGAATCGGCCAAGAACGCATTGCGTCAAACGCTCGGTGTCGACTTCCGGGAATAGGAAAAAACGCGCGGGATGTCTTGACAAGTCTTCGGCCTTTTGCTATCTTTTGTTTCTAAGTGAAGTTGAGTTGAATATTCGGTGCGAACAAGGTCCGGGTTGGAGGTTGCTCCCGTGGCGAGATATCTGCATAATGTTCTGTTTGGTCTCTACGGCGGCTTGATGCTGTTGGCCGACAGGTTTATATTGAATGAACCCGCATGGCGATTTGGAGGCGCGAGACGAAGCGCGCGTCCGAATTGTTTGAAGATATGGCTGCTTGAAAATTCATTCATAAAAGACGCACAGCGACTGGGAATGCAAACCCTGCCGTGTTCGCCAATAGGCAGAAATCTCTGACCCAATACAAAACAATAGGGAGCTTGAATACCGTTTGAACCGAACGCCCTTTACAGGGAATCGGCGACTGCGGGATAAAGCACCCACCTCGTTCGCGAGGCTCAGAGATCATGCTATTACGGCACGGCGGGGTTTTTTATGGATCTTTTCCAGAAGGACAGCCCGAGCGAGGGCGACCGGCGGCAGCCTTTGGCCGCGCGTATGCGGCCGCGAACGCTGGACGATATTGTCGGGCAGGACTCCATTCTCGCGCCCGGCAAGCTCTTGCGTCGCGCCATCGAAGCGGATCGGCTGAGCAGCGTCATTCTTTACGGTCCGCCCGGCTGCGGAAAGACCTCCCTGGCCGAAGTTATTGCCCGCGTCACCCGACGCGCCTTCGAACGCACGAGCGGGGTGACGGCCAATGTGGAGATTCTGCGCGGGCTCATGCGCCAAGCCGCCTATCGCAAGGACAACGGCGGCCCGGACACGATCCTGTTCGTGGACGAAATTCACCGTTTCAACAAGGCGCAGCAGGACGTGCTGCTGCATGATGTCGAAAAAGGCGTCATCGCTCTGATCGGCGCCACCACCCATCACCCCTCGTTTTTCATTAACACCCCGCTGACATCCCGCTCGCTGGTCTTCGAAATGAGCGCTTTGTCGGAAAGCGCCGTACGCGCGCTGATCGAACGGGCTTTGCGAGAGGACCCCGAACTGACCTCGCTCGGGACCGTCATCGACCCGGACGCTGCGGAATACCTGGCGACGGTGTGCGAAGGCGACGCCCGCCGCGCCCTGAACGCCTTGGAAGTGGCCGCCTTAAGCGGCGGGGACGGCGGCCATGCCGCCGCCGCCGCGGTTCATATAACCCGCGCGGTCATCGAGGAGTCCGTGCAGAAAAAAGCCGTGGTGTACGATCGCGACGAGGAAGGCCACTACGACACGATTTCCGCTTTTATCAAAAGCATGCGCGGTTCCGATCCCGATGCGGCCGTGTACTGGCTGGCCAAAATGCTGAAGGCGGGCGAAGATCCGCGGTTCGTCGCCCGTCGCCTGATCATCTTCGCCTCCGAGGACGTGGGGAACGCGGACCCGCGCGGCTTGACCTTGGCCACCGCCGCCATGCGGGGCGTGGAGTTCGTCGGCATGCCCGAGGCCCGGATCGTGCTGGCGCAAGCGACGACCTATCTGGCCAGCGCCCCGAAAAGCAACGCCTCCTACAAGGCGATCCAGGCCGCCATGGCCGACGTTGAAAGCGGGCGCGTGCTCGATGTGCCGCACGCGTTGCGCAACAAACCCGTACGCAGCGTCAATGCGGCCGAACGTGGCGACGATCCGTACCTGTATCCTCACGATTTTGCCGATCATCATGTGAAACAGAACTATGCCGCGCTCCAGCGCCGCTATTACGAACCTGACGGACAGGGCTACGAGGATGTGATCCGCAAGCGGCTGACCCGATGGCGGACGGGTCAGGCGTGCAAAGTGAAAAGTGAAGTGTGAAACCTGAAACCTGAAACCTGAAACCTGAAACCTGAAACCTCTATGCCCAGACAACTGGAAACGGCCAACAGATACACGAATGTCAAGCGTGAAGGTCAATGAGGCGGGATGCATGACAAGCAAGAATGACATACGACGCGAGATCGCGCGGCGGCGGCGCGCCTTGGATCCGGCGCTGGCGGAACGG
>SLMC01000046.1 GCA_007133745.1 Kiritimatiellia bacterium | reverse complement strand
CCTTCGGGGTTGAAAATTTCAGGGACGATTCAAAAGCGGTGACGATCCATAAAGGGCCACTTCAAATGGCCAAACTCCAGACAACCCCTTCGGGGTTGACTTCGGGGTTGAGAGAGTCAGTATATCGGCCAAACTCCAGACAACCCCTTCGGGCTTGACGTTCAATGCGTTCGATGTTCGCCTCCCCGCCCTCTATTCGTTCCCTTCTGTTCCAATGATACTTCACTCGCTCCAACTTTCGAGGTTCAAAGTTCGCCTTCCCGCCTTCCCTTCTCCTCTCCCCTTCGTTGCCTTCTGTTCAAATACCGCCCTTTGTTTTCGCAAGCTTCCGCCGAAGCTGGCGCAGGGCGCGTTGGCCGCGTTTTTTCGCGGCGTCTTCCGTGCAACCGAGGCTGTCGGCTATGTGGCGGAAGCTCAGGCCTTGAACGAGGCGCAGCATCAAAATTTCGCGTTCGTCGTCCTTGAGCGCAGCCAAGCCTTCGTCCAGCGCATCGAGCGCGGCGGTCGGCGGGTTTGTCATGCTTTGATCGTTTATGTCTTTCAGTTTTTCACGATAGCGTGTCTCCTTGCGCAGGTGGTCCAGACAGATGTTGCGCAAAATGGAGTAAAACCAGGGCGCAAAAGGGCGTTGGTCGTCGAATCGGCCTTTTTCCAGGTAGATTTTGAGGAAAGCTTGCTGAACGGCGTCGTCGGACCGGCCGGTATGCCGTAAACGCGTGTCGGCCAAGGTTAGGGCGGGGCCGGCGTAGCGGTCGACCAGCGAAGCGAGGGCTGTTTCGTCGTTGGCATCCCGGATGCGAAGCATGAGGGCTTCGTCCGTCGGCTGGTCTGATTTTGTATCGGGCATGGACGATTGAATCCTGTACGTTGAACCAGCAATGCTCATTATGGCCTTACGCCGTGCGGAAACAGGCTGACGCCGAATTTCGCGTTGTCAACACACACCTGGACCCTGTCTGCCGTGCCGGCGCAGGCCCCCGGCTCTGTTGCGCAATCCCTTCGGGGTTCAATGTTGGAAGTTCAATGTTCGCCTTCCTGCCGGCCCTTCGTTGCCTCCCGTTCAAATGTTTCTTTTGTTCCAACAAACTTCAATGTTCGATGTTCGCGTCCTCTATTTTCCGCCTTCCGCTTTATCTTCGTTGCCTCCTGTTCAAGGAAGTCAATTATCGGCTCAGCACGGTGATCGATTCGAAATAGGGCGTGCGCGGGAACATGTCGAACATGCGGACGGAGCGCAGACGGAATCCGAAGGTCGCGAGCCGGTTCAGATCGCGCGCGAGCGTGTCGGCGGCGCAAGAGACATAAAGGAGCGCAGGCAGCGCCGATGTTCCGATCATATCGAGAACGTGCTTTTCCATGCCGCGCCGGGGCGGATCGGCGATCAGGGCGCTGCGCGTTTGAGCCAGGCCGTTCAGGATGCGCGGCAATTGTTCGTGCACGCGGCCGGCGACGAAGACCTGTTCGCCCGATCCCAGCTTGCGCGTGTTGGCTTCGGCGAAACGAATAGAGCGTTCGTCGATGTCCACTCCGACCGTTCGCGTCGCGCCCGCATGGCTGGCGGCCAGCGACAGCAAACCCGACCCGCAATACAAATCAACGACGGTGTCCGCCTTGATCGCGGCCAGCGCCGTTTGCACGCCTTCGGTCAGCATGGGGATCAGGGCCGGATTCACCTGGAAGAAGCCGCGTCGAGGGACGCGCATCGGACCCCAGGGCGACTGTTCCGTCAGACGTTCCTTGCCGGGGCTTCGTTCGCCGATCCAGATCAGGGTTCCGTCTTCGACGGTATGCCGGAGCGTAAGGTCTTCGCCATCCGGCAGGGCGTTCATAAATCCAGGTTCGGAACGCAGTTCCGCCAGCCGCTGATTGATGGCCGGCAAGGCCAGCGGGCAGGCGGCGATATCCAGCAGCGTTTGGTTGTCCTCCCCGATATAGCCGACCGCAGGCGCGGCGCCCGTGCCCGCGCGGGTATGCAGCACGATTTTGTTGCGATACCCGATGTCCAGAGGAGAGGGTACAGGTTCGGCAACTGCGACGGCATCCTGCCATGCGGCGGTTCTTTCGAGAAAATTCACCAGTTGGGCCTGTTTGACACGAACTTCTTCGCTATAACGGGCATGCTGATAGACACAGCCCGGGCAGGTCCCGTAGAGAGGACAGCACGGAATCGTCCGTTCCGGAGACGCATCTGGCACGCTGATCAGTCGGGCATCGGCATGACGCTTGTGACGGGCGACGATTTCGGCGAGAACCCGTTCGCCGGGCAGGACGTGCGGCACAAAAACAACAAGCCCTTCGTGTCTCGCCAGGCCTTTGCCGCTGTATACGATTTTTTCGATGGTCAGTTCGATGGGTGTTTCGGCGCGTGTCATAAGTCTCCGCTTGCTTGTTTTCGCGATGAGCAATCGTCTCTAATAACAGATGTGTCGCGAGCGTGCAAGCGGATAGGATTATAGGGCGTAGGTTTTTCGTCTTTTCCGCCCTGTAATTTGTTCGTCGCGAGAGTGCGATTAGGATCGGCGAGAAGCAACCACATACCCGCATACTCCCACACACTCACAAACAATCGGAGGCTAGGGGCTAGCCCCTTCGTCCATGAGACGCGAACCTTCCATGAGCAGGGACATGACCGGTTCGTAAATATTGCGCTCGGGCGGCGTTTTGCATGGCGCGATGATAAAGGATCCCTCGCGCCAGTTCATAAAGCGATAAAAGGCTACCGGTCCGACGAGGTCTCCTTGTCGGGCGTGGACGACATCTCCGTTGACGACAACCACTTCGCCTTCCTCGTCTCCTTGGCATAGCAGGATTCTCATGTTCTTGCCCCCGGCGGCGAGGATTTGAATCGTGTCGGTGAACGGCATGTTCTCGAGCGGTCCGCTGATGCTGTCCAGTCCGGCCTCTTCTTCGGCGGCGATACGCGTGTCGCGTGCGGCGGTCAGCAGACGGTCGAGCTTGATAAAGAACATTTCAAGATCGACGGGTTGGGCAAACACCTCGTCGGCGCCCGCCTGAAGGGCTTGTCGTTCGGTCTGCCGTTGGCGACGGTCCGTTAACACAATGAAAGGCAGACGGGCCGTGCGCGAATCGCTCTTGATTTCCCGGCAGAAGTCGATTCCGCTGACGAACGGCAGTTTTGCCCTGGCCACGATGGTATCGGGAAGCGTCTGCGTCATATGGTGTTTGGCGCTGTCCACGTTGGCCGTCACGCTGACCTCGCAACCATGCGCTGTTAGGGGCCCCGCCAGAACAGGGGTGACCGTTTCTTCCGGGTCGACAATCAGAACGCGTCCGCTGTTTCGTTGTTCGACGTCGAGGTAGCGTTCGTCATTCAGCAGTTTCAGGAAGCGACGAACGAGCGTCTTGTCGTTCGGGTCTTGGATCCACTGAGTTTCGAGCAAGGACGCGGTCGCCGGCGGGTTCCTGCCAATGCGAGCGTCGCGTGTTTGCGCCTGCTGGAAAAAGCGGACGAGACTTAACAGTCGGCCCTGGACAGATGCATTGTCAGGCGCCAGGATGTCATCGATTCCATGCTCGTGTGCCAGTTTGGCCTGGATGTCCGGCTGGCGGTCCAAGCCCGAAATCCAGGCGGCTAGAGCGAGCCGATGCGTTTCGACCGGATCGAGCCGGGAACGCGCCGCCAGCAGGTGGGCATAGCGGGCGCGTGTTTCGAGTCGCGCGAACGCGGCCGTGTCTTTGCCCGCTTGCGAACGCGCCAGGGTTCGAGCCACCAAAATGGCGGCGTTGATCCGTTCGCTCTGAATTTTAAGGCTGTCGTATGGCATGGCGGCGTTTCGTAGTTCCAAACCTTCTGGGTTTTCCGCGGTTGAAGCTTTTGCTTATTCCTGCCCTTGCGTTGGCGGGACGGCATCGAGAAGGTCGAGCAAAGCGTGGTCGGGATACATCTCCTTTGGAAGGCCAGTCACACGGGCCACTTTCTGGATCAGGTCGTCCATGCGCGCGACGCTTTCCCTGGCCAAGTCGATGAGGGGATCCTTGGATTGGTTCAGGTTTTCGGCGTCCATGTTGCGCAGCATGTCGAGTGTGCATCCGATAACGCTGAGCGGCTGGCTCAGTTCCTGGGTGATTTCGCCGAGGATGCGCATGACCGAGCGTTGTTGAACGGATGTCAACCTTTTGGAGCGGCCCTCGACGGCGTTGGAGCGAGCGGATTCCGTCGCCGGGTCGGGCGCCGACAGCGTGTCCCGGCCGACATCTTCCTGCGCCAGGATTTCCGCGAAACGGGCCAAGGCCTCGACTTTTTCGTCGGTTGACGCAATGGCGGCATCCACTTCGCGCCCGACCTTTTCCAAAACCTTCATCAGCCCGCCGTCCGCCGTATCCGAAGGGTCTTTTTTGACGGCGCTGGTAAGATCGTCCAGCAGCGAGATAAGCGTGGAGACGTCGCGGGTGTCGTTCGAGATGTCCGATCCGGCTCGGCCGCCATCGGGGGCGCTTTCAGAGACGTCTTCGGAGGCGGCAGCGGCCGGTCCGATGCCGCTGCGGACCACGAGTTCCTGCCATCCTTCTTCAGAGAGGCCTTCGCCGACAAGCTGATCCTTGAGCAGTGTCGGGTCCTCGATCGCGCGGGGGCCCTGTTTGCGTATAAAGCGCAGGAGCCGTTCTTCGTCCTCGCCGGCGGCGCGGCGTTTCTTGACGTATTGGGCGGCCAAGTCGGAGGCCTGGACTTCCTCGGTCATGTCTGCGACGGTCTGGCTTACCGCCTCGATGGCTGTTTCAAAACCTTCTTGCGCGGTTTCCCGAAGCCGATCCAGAATGTCCTTTTCCAGAATGGTCAGCGTTTTCTTGATGGCGCGCTTGCCTTTTCTGGTGTGGGCGCCCGGCGTTCGGTTCATGGCGTCGAAGGTGCGGCGCAAGCATCCTACCACAATGTTGCCCAGCGTGTCGCCGCCCTCGATATCCGCAGCCTGACGGTCGATCACCGCCGACTTCATGATCAGATCCGCGAGTTGATCGGCATGGGTCGCGGTGTTCTCGAGGTCGGCTAGCGGATTGTCGGACGGAACAGCGTCCGTATGGCCTTTCAGGAACGCGACGATTTGCTGCACATGGGCGCCTTGAAAACCCTGAAGCGTCTCCGTCTTTTCGGCGTCGTCGCGACTGACGACAACTTCGTCTTCGGTTACGGCGCGATAGACGGTTTTTCGCGTTTTAAGATGGCTGAATCGGCTTTCGTCCAGCGTGAGGTTGTCGGGCGCGGAATCGTCTTCGTTTCCGGGGTCGACAGGTTTTCGTCCGGCTTGGGCCTTGCCGCAGGCGAGCACGGTCGCGAATTCGGCGAATTCGTCGCGCGTCATGCCTTTTTCCAGCGTAACGCTACTGACGTTCAGAGAGGCGAGCGCCTGGGCGAAGGTGCCCATGAGAGGGTTTTTCATCTCGACGGCCTCGCCGTCGGCGAAAAGGTTGCCGTCGGCGACATGCAGGTCCAGTTTTTCCTTGTCCGACAGAATTTTTTCGAGCATGACGAAGGCCTGATCCGTTGTCGCGGCCGTGACGGAATGGTCGGGGCCGTACAGGTGCGCATGGGCGATCGCCTTGCCGATCAGTTGCGCGAGCGCGGGGATGCCGACAGGCGAATCGGCGGGCGTCGGCGAAGGCGACGGGGTCGGAGACGGCTCCGTCGATGAATCCGGCTGGGGTTCAGGCGTGAATGGAGGTATAGGCCGTTTCGGGCGAATGACAGGCATGACAACTCTCCGTTTCGGTTTTGGGTTTTGAAAGGCACTAACATGTTAGGGGCGGGATGGCAACCCTTCTTGTTAATGCCGTCTGTTTCTCTCCTGGTCGGCAATGGCCTTTAACTCGGCCAGATCGATCTTGTCTTTCGGACGACCGGACTCTTTCTTGGCTCGTAACAGTGAACGACGGCCGACAACAGGGATGCGCATCCCCCAGAGATCGGCGACGTGCAGCTCGTCAAAAACCGTGTCGGCAGTTTCCGATGACATGGACGTGAGCAGATCGATTTGGTTTGGCTGTGCGCCAAGCGTTACGGCCGTACCGGGCGATTCGAATGACGACTGGGGAATGCCTGCATGGCCAAATCCGAATTCCCCAAGGGCTGCCATCAGGCGAACGGCATTGTTCACGGACGGATAAACGAGAATGTCAATGTCCATCGTCGTGCGGATAAACCCGTAATAGGTTACCGCAAAACCGCCGCAAAGGGCGAATCGGACTTGATGCTTTAGCAACAGGCCGAAAAAGTCGCGCATATCAGGCGATATGTCCTGCATGATGCCATCCTTGCGCACCGGTTCCAACGGGTTTGGTTCCCTCTTCATGCGTGCGAATTGTCCTCGTTAAGGAAACAAGTAGCAGTAATAGGGGCTCCGTGTCAAGACGAGCGATAAATCCGCTGCGAAGACGGGCGCATCTGCGTTTCGTTGCCGTTATTCACGATCCCACCGGCTTTATGCCGGTTGGTGAAGAAAGATTGTGTTGTGG